>JADGOT010000187.1 GCA_017882805.1 Glaciihabitans sp.
CACCCTAAAGTCGCTGTCGCCGAATTCGACCCATGTGCTGTACACGGTCGACGTGAAGCCACTGCTCTGGCCGTTCGCGAGAACCGGCTTCGGAGCACGGGATGCAGCCGCCGAGGCCGCAAACATCCTCAACCTGCCGGGCGCGATGGCGGTTAGCGGCCGAGCGGCGAGCTAGCTGCCCGCGGTCTGTACTACTTCGGCTACGAACGAGAAGACGACCACCAGAACGCCAATGACGGAAATGGCGGCAGAGGCGATAAACACACCCATGGGTGCATAGCCCGATCCGGTGCGACGATGTGCAACGACCGCGCGACCGATCGCGTAAACCCATGCCGAGAGGAATGTCCACGCCCAGTGGAATGGACGCACGACGCCGCGCGATTTGAGGACGTTGTAGTCGACAACCGCGATCACGACCCAGATCGCATAAACCAACAGTCCGATCGCCTGGAGAATTAAGTAGCCAGAACCGGGATTCATCTCCGCGGTGCGGAGCGCCTCAGTGTTCGTGAGGCCGACAGCCGCGAGGCGATCGTAAAAGCTCGCAAGGAACGGGATCTCGGCGAGTTGCGCGAGAGGCAAGATCGCGAAGATCCAGATCCACACCGTGTTGGAACTCGTCCCCGCTGGCGCGGTGAGCGCTTGACCGGAGTCGACCCCGAGGGTGTGGCTGTGGTTGGTCCACTGCGTGCCGTCCCACCAGCGAAGCTCAGGGGACCCTGGCGCGCTCGGGTACCAGCCCGCAGGGGCGGCGGCTGGCGTTGTTGGCTCGGTCATTGAATGGCTCTCCTTGTGCTGTGAAGGGTCTAGGACGAGCTAGCCAACGTTGCCGGCAATAGAGAGGAGGTTGCTAAAAGCGCTCAGGATCGCAATAAAAGCAGTTATGCCAACAATCAGGGAAGCGATAAACACCACGACCTCGAGCCCGATGAAGACCCAGAGCGGGGCCAGGCCGCTACCGGTGCGCCGCTTGACGATGACCGAACGCCCAATTACGTAGACGGCGGGCCAGCCCACGGCGATCACGAAGAAAGACCATGCCCAGTGAAACGGCTTCGGCACGCCGCGCGCCTTGAGCTCCCGCCAGTCGAGCAGAGCGAAGACGATGCACACGGCGTAGATGAACCAGCCCGACAGAGCGACGAGCAAATACGCGGGGCTGAATGCGCTCGAAGCGACGGCTGTCGGGTCGGCGGTGTCGCCTCCGATGACCTGGCTGATGTAGATCGAGGTCGGAATGAGATCGAGAAGCGTCAGGATGGGGGTACCGACGGCCAAAAGCCAGAACCACACGGTTCCCGGCTTGACGCCCTCCGGTGCGCGAAGGGCGATGGCGGGGATCGCGGCAGTCGACATCGGGACGGTGCCGGCAGGAGCGCCTGGCGCCACTGGGGTGGTCGGGCCATACACGTGCTCCGTCCAACGCGCTCCATCCCACCAGCGCTGCTGCGGCGAACCGGCCGCAACCGGGTACCAACCGGCCGGAGCCATGGCTGCCTCAGCGGGCGCCTCCCGTGCCGCGGGAGCTGCCTTCGTGGCGGCGGGCGCCTTGGCCGCGGGTGCCTTAGAGACGGGCGCTTTGGTGACTGGTGCCTTAGCAGCAGATGCCTTGGTGACCGGTGCCTTAGCAGCGGGTGCCTTGGTGACCGGTGCCTTAGCCGCAGATGCCTTAGCGACTGGTGCCTTTGCCGCGGGCGTCTTTGCTGCCGC
Source organism: Glaciihabitans sp. (assembly GCA_017882805.1). Classification (GTDB taxonomy): domain Bacteria; phylum Actinomycetota; class Actinomycetes; order Actinomycetales; family Microbacteriaceae; genus Galbitalea. The sequence goes on from JADGOT010000187.1 coordinate 1,714, forward strand.
GGTGGTCTTGGGTGTGGCGGCGCGCTTTGGTGCTGCTGAGCTTGCGGGGGTCTTGTCGGTCACGAAGGTCGTCTCCTCTGTCGGCGATAGCGGCAAGCCTATTAGTCGCTACCGCCGAGCGTGAAGGTCGCCTAGGGCGAGTCGCCCGTCGCGGCGGAACTATCGGCGTCGGCGACATCCCCGCCCGCGTTCGTTGTTGCGGAGTTGGCCGAGTCGAGGTCGCTCTGGATGCCCTGAAGCGAGTCGTTGTTACTGCCGGACGCGGGCGACGGAGCAGGCGTGGTGGCTGTGACTCCGGCCGCCGGTGACTGCAACTCTCTCGCAACGATGCGTCCGCATCCGGTCAACGCCCCAGCCAGGATCGTAAGGGTGACGATGACCACCGCGATCCTGACGCCCCCGCGAACGATCACTTGATTGCCGCCAGTACCGTCTGACCGTCGGCTTTTGCCTTCTTGAGGTCCGCGATCGCGGCCTTGACAGCGGAGTGGGCCGGCTCAAGGACGGCGTGGTTCGAGTTGTACGCAGAGGGCGTGACGGCGAGCGCCTCAGCGGCGATTCCGTTCAATGCTGCGGTCGCAGCGCTAATCTGTGCGGACATGTCGGTCAGGTCCGCTTGCAGTGCTGGCGTCGACTTCGAGGCGTCCGGCCCCGCGAGCGCGGCAGCCAGCTTGCTCTGGGCCGCCGTCAGCTTCGGGATTGAAGTGGACGTCATGCGGTCGGCTCCTGCCGCAAGACGTGACTGCGGGATAGCGACCGCGTAGACGCGGTAGTTGGTGAATATGGTCTTGTAGTCGGCCTCGGCACTGGCCACAGTCGTGTCTGCAGCGATTTTCGCCTCGACAGTGTTCATGCCTGCGACATCGCCGTTTAGCGTGGCCAGGATTGTCGCGCGATCGGCGGACGAGATGTCCTGCGCGGCATTGACCTTCGCAATCGCGGTGTTCAGCGCGCCGATGCGGGCAGTGGTCTTGATCTTGGCGTTGGCCTGAATTGCAGCCAGTGACTTGCCGGCCGCCGGGGCTGGTGTCGATGTGCCGTCGGCGAACGCCGGAGCGCAGGTGCCGGCGACGAGTGCGACGACCGCGGCCGTGCCGATCAGTGAGGTTCTGACGATGCGATTCATGGGGCTTCCTTCGAAAGGTGTGAATGTTCGCGCCGGATGGTGCTCCGACTCCGATTACTCTGCACGTTCGAGGTTTGGCCCAAATCAGCCGATTGTTTGGATTGCGTAAAGACCGCGGCCCGACAACTACTCGTCGCGGACCGGAAGTCCGAATCGGGTCCTGACTCCGTCGGAGTAGAGCACCGAGTCGGGCGGCAGCGTCGCGATATCGGGGATTCCCGCAGCCGCAAGCAGTTGGTCGTCAACTGAGATCACCTGGGCCGCGCGCAACGGCCACGGTTCGTGCTCATTCGGCACGAACCTGGTTCGGCCGAGCACAACCGAGTGCATGCCCCAGCGCGCCGTGAGAAAGTGCGCAAGTTCGTTGTCGCGCACCTGATCTTGTAGGGGAGTGACGACGATGTGGGAGGTCGGGTTGCGCGCACGGATGCGACGCGACCGGTACTCAATGGTCGTCCCGGTGCGCAGGATCGACATTCGAGCCCACTCGTAGGGAACACCGAGCGTCGCACGTGCCGCGAGAACGGTGAGGAGGCGCGTCGCCTCAAGTGACCGAAACACGACGCCGCGACGACCGCGCCCGTCGACGCTGTACAACCGAACATTGATCTCGGGGAAGTGCCCGACGATCGGGAGCACGGGTCCCGGCCGAATGGCGAACTCGGACAGCTCAAACGCAACGAGCCCGACCCACGATGAACCGTCGAATTCGTCCGGGCGCGTGCCCGCCGGGAACAGGTGCGCGATTCGAGACGACTGAACGCGCCAGTGCAGGAACGTCACCGAACTCCAGCGCTGCGAAAGAATACGCGGGGTTGGCAGGTTTGGCGCGACGGGATCTATGGGGTCGATTCTGCGGGCCCGGTCTTTCTCGATGATTAGCCCGCGCTAAACAGCAACGACGCCGCGATGACGAGAGCGACCGCGACGAACTGCAGCTTGGTCATTCGCTCTTTCAACAGGGTCGCGGCAAGGATGACCGTCACGACCGGGTAGAGCGACGTGAGCACCGAGACGACCGCGAGGTTTCCAAGGTGCAGTGCGAGCACGATAAACGTGTCGGCGAACGCGACCAACACTCCAGAGAATGCCGCTGCTAGCCACGCACGACGGCTCGACAGGGTGCGCACCGCATCCGGACCCGGCTGAAGGAATGAGAACACACTTGCGCGCCGTCCGAGCAGGCGCAGCCCCACCCAGGCGACAGCCAGGATCGCCACACCGGTCAGGATCTCCCAAACTGCGGGCACGACGCCAGAGTCTTTCGGTGCAAAGTCGAGCACGATCAGTGAGGCCCCGAGCAACAGGCCGGAGGCCACGGCGAGAAGTGCGCCGCGCCTCGAAATGTGGTCCTGGCCGCGCTTGCGCGCCGGGGCGAGGAGTAGCAATGCCACGATGCCGATGCCGATTGCGACCCACCCGATCACGCTGAGTCCCTGGCCCGTCAGCGCCGCAATCGCAACGGGAACCACCGATTGGATGAGGGCGATCAGGGGAGACAAAAGACTCATCGGGCCGATGGCCAGCACGCCGTAGAACGCCAGCAGTCCGAAGACCGCGAGAGCGCCACAGATCACTCCACTCCACATCGCCCCCGATGACCATGCGCCCCCGACGATCGCGATGGCGGGAAGAATCACGACCGCGGCAACCGCGTAGTTGAAGAGAGTTGCTGTGACCAGGTGGATGCGTCGCGCCGCGAACGCGCCGAAGAAATCGGATGCGCCATATACGGCGGCCGCGCCGAGGGCGAGGACGACGACGATCAGCACGTGCTTATCTAAGCGGGTGCCGCCGACTTAGTCGGCAGGCGGAACCGCGCGCCGCCGACGACGCCACCGCACGAAGTAGACGATGCCGACCCAGATCACCGCGCCGAGCACGAGCCACGGCAGCAGGTAAAGGAGCACCAGGAAGAGCCAGTTGAAGAACACCCCGAAGCCGGACAGCCCGGCCGTGAACGCGCTGCCGGGCGACGGCGGCCCGGGCTTCACGATCGCGGCGGACGGCGCGAGAAGCTCCAGTTTGATGGTCGACATCGATACCTGATCATTGAGGTAACGCTGCTGGGCGGTGAGGCTCTCGAGATCGCCCTGACGCGATGCAATGTCGGCCTCGAGCGTGATGAGGTCCGCCGTCGACGTTGCCTTCGACTCAAGCGCCAAAAGTCGCGTGATCGAGGTCTGCAGCGCGGTGATGCGGGCGCTGAGATCCTGGCTCTTCGTTGTCACGTCGTCAGTCGCGATGGCGATCGACTCGACCGTTCCGAGCTTCTTGAGTTGGGCGAGAGCCGACGTGAGTCGGGATGACGGGATGCGGAGGGTGAGGGTGGCGTGCGCGGGATCGCTCGTGGTCGCCGCGCTCTGGTTGCGATCATCCACCCGTCCACCCGCGGCGTCTGTGATGGATGCCGCCTTGTCGGCCGCGGTGATCGGGGTCGGCGTCTTGATCACGACCGTCCCCGTGGTGACGACCTGGCGTTTGATGATGTCACTGGACGTCGAGGCGGAACCGCCAGAGACGTTCGTGTCAGGTGCTGGCCCGGGGTTGATTGCTTGGCTTCCGGCACTGCCGTGGTTCAGGCCAACAGCCGAGCATCCCGTCAGAGTCAGGCCGAGTGCGAGAACGAGGGCCGGAAGAGCCAAGCGCCGAGAAGTGAACATGTCCCAACAGTGCCAGAATTCTGCTCCCGGCAAATCACGATTGGGCGTCATTTGGGGTCGAGTAGTCTCTTTTTTCATGGACTCACGCACTCTCGGACGCACCGGCCGCTCCGTCTCCGTTATCTCCCTCGGTACCTGGCAGCTAGGTGGCGACTGGGGGTCAGTGACCGAGGCGGATGCGAGAGCCGTTCTCGACGCCTCGGTGGCCGCGGGCGTCACCATGTTTGACACCGCAGACGTCTACGGCGATGGCAGGAGCGAGCAGCTCATCGGCAGTTACCTCGCCGACAATCCGGGACTGAACGTCTTCGTTGCGACCAAGATTGGCCGCAGAGAAGACCAGATTCCCGCGAACTACACACTGGCCAACTTCCGCGCCTGGATCGATCGTTCGCGGTCCAACCTGCGCACCGACACGCTCGACCTCGTGCAGCTGCACTGCCCACCCAGTGCCGTGTTCGAAAGCGACGAGGTCTTCGACGGCCTCGATACTCTGGTCGCCGAGGGCGCGATCGCGAACTACGGCGTCAGTGTCGAGACCACAGATCAGGCACTCTCCGCAATCGCACGGCCGGGCGTTGCGACGGTTCAGATCATCCTGAACGCTTTTCGACTCAAGCCCTTGGACGCGGTGCTTCCGGCTGCCATCGACGCCGGCGTAGGTATCATCGCGCGAGTGCCGCTGGCCAGCGGGCTGCTCAGTGGCAAGTACACCGCGCAGACAACATTTCCGGCCGACGACCACCGCAACTACAACCGTCACGGCGAATCCTTCGACGTCGGTGAGACCTTCTCGGGGGTCGACTTCGAACGCGGCGTCGAGGCCGCGCAAAAGTTCTCGACCCTGGCTCGCGACGCCGGGCTCGAACCCGCGACCGCTGCCCTCGCGTGGCTCGCCCAGCTACCGGGCGTCAGCACAGTCATCCCCGGCGCGCGCAATGCGCAGCAGGCAACTTCGAATGCCGCCGCAGGCTCCGCGGCGGCACTCCCGAATGGCTTTACACCCGCGGTCAGGAACATCTACGACGAGTACTTTCGAGGAGCGCTGGCCGACAGGTGGTAGAGGCAGCAGCGCGCGCGCCGAAGGAAAGGCTGCCTCGCGCGTTCCAGAACCTGTTTGTCTCTAACCTCGCGACAAACCTGGGCGACGGAGTTATCCGTACTGCCTCACCCCTTCTGGCGATCACGCTCACCCGGGACCCGCTGCTCATCTCTCTTCTGCCCGCCCTCGCGCTCCTGCCCTGGCTGTTCTTCGCGATCCCGTCGGGCATCCTCATCGACCGTATCGATCGCCGCGTCGCACTCCGAATTGCCAACGGGGTGCGCGTCGTGCTGGCGGTGTTCCTAGTCGTTCTGTTCGCGACTAACTCGCTAACGATCTGGTCGTTGTTCCTGGTTGCCTTCGTGGATGGCGCGTGCGAGACCATCTACGACGGCGCGATTCGCGCCATGATGCCGAGCATCGTGTCGAAGTCGCTGCTCCCGACGGCCAACTCGCGCATCGAGGCGGGGGAGCTCGTGCTCCAACAGTTTCTTGCGGCTCCGCTCACGTCGCTGCTCTTCGGTGTGGCCGTGCTGATTCCGCTGGGCGCCAACATCGGGTTCTACGCGCTCGCCGTTATTCTTGCGCTGCTCTTGCCACGACAGGCATCCGGCACCCAGTTCACGGGCGTCGGCGATGGTGTGCGCCCTAAGTGGTACCTGCAGTTCGTGGACGGTTATCGCTTCATCATGGCCAACCGGATGTTCCGTACCCTCTGGTTCTTCACCACGTTCACCGGGCTGTGCTTTTCCGCGGCGACAGCGACGTTCATCCTGTTTCTCGTCAAGCAGGCTGGTCTCCCGCCCGCGCTGTATGGAACATTCCTGCTGACCGGGGCCGCGGGCGGCATCCTGGGCAGTCTGTTCGCGAGCTGGTTCAAGAAGCGGGTAGGCGCTGGCACAGCGATGGCGATTTCTAATCTCGTCGCGTGCGCCTCTCTACTGTTCGTGGGTCTGATTCCGACAATCTGGGCGGCGGCGATCGGTTTCTTCCTCTCGTCGTTCGCCGTGCTCATCTGGAACATCCTCATCATGACGCTGCGGCAGAGCATCGTTCCCGGTGCACTGCTCGGACGGGTTCATGGCACCTGGCGCACGCTCCTCTGGGGAACCATGCCGCTTGGTTCGATCATCGGCGGCCTGCTCGGTCGCGTGAGCCTGGCGCTGCCCTTCGAGGTCGCGGGCGGCGCTGGTGTGATTGCCGCCCTGATCTTCTTCCGGTTCCTGCGCAGACTCCCGAACGCTGAGGACGTTGACAACGGCGATCGACCCGCTCC
>JADGOT010000188.1 GCA_017882805.1 Glaciihabitans sp.
CCGCAGAGCGAGATGGGGTTGGATGCGGTCCCCGATACCGTGGCGACGAAATTGCCGGTGTAGGTCCCCGGGCGCATCGAGATCACGGCGCCGGGGGACGCCGCCCCGAGCGCGGCGGTGAGACCGGAGGTGCTCGACACGGTCGTCGTTGGCTTTGCGCATGCATGGCTCGCCGAAGTACCGGCGGGTGTCGAGCCCGTTGAGGCGAGCGGCTCCGGGGTCCCGCTTTGCACCGTGAGGCTCGCGCCCGGCGTTGCGCCGGCGCGTGCGGGGTGTCTCCAGACTTCCGAGTTCATGGCAACCACAATCCAGATGATCGCGAGTACGAGGATTCCTGCGGCGAGCGAAAGAAGGGTCGTTCGGATCGGATGTCGGCGTACCGCGTCAATCACGCGGCTCCCCTCTCAGTCCAGTGGTCCCTGCGCTCGTTCAGGGCCTCTTCGGGCGTGACGACACCGCGAGTGAACGAGCTCAGGGGCGCCATGTTGGCGTACGGGTGGGACTTGTTCTTCCGTCGGCCGGCGACCGCGATGGCACTGATGATGATGACCAAGGCGATGAAGATCCACATGATGGTCAGCGGTTGGAAGATCGCGCCCAACACCACGTTGAATGGCTTGGTGTTCGTCCAGTGCGTGAGGTCATTCACGCCCACCGTGACGCCGCTGGTGCGTGACGTGTCGATTGCGCTGTATCCGGTTCCCTGCAGAGTGTTCTTCTGCACGGTCGACTTGCCGGTTGTGCCGACGAGCGCGATGGCGTGGGTCGACGCATCCTGAATCGAGTTGTGGTCGAAGTTTCCGCCTGCGTTCCTCGAATAGATGCCGATGTTGGCGACGTCGACCGTGTTGCCCTGCACGAGTGTGTCCGTGCCAGCATCCCGTAGCGCGATGCCCTGCTTGGAGGAGTGCTCGATCAGGTTGTTGCGCACGGCCGTGGATGTTGCGCCGTCGCTCACAACGACCCCGGACACGTTGCCATCTGCCGTGTTTCCGGTGACGCGCATGTTGGTTCCGCCGATGATGGCGATGCCGTAGTGCCCGTTGTCGCTCGCGTTGCTGTTGCTGACACCGTTGTTTCCGTACGTCGACACCGAGACCCCGGTTGCGTTTGGCCCCTGGGCCAGAGCGCCACCCTCAACCGTGATGCCGTTGCGGCCGTTGTGCTGCGCGGTGACCGTGTTGAGTTCGACTCCGCTCGTCGCACGGGTCAGGATGACACCGTCGACCGCATTGTGGGACGAGATCGTGTTCGTGATCGTGCTGTCCGTGACATCGCGGTGGAACACGATCCCGTCGACCAGGCTGCGGGTGACGGTGACGTGCGCGACCGCGACGCCCTGGGCGCTGCTCACGAAGAGCCCGAAGGCGTCGTCCGTGACGTTCACGTTTTGAACCAGTGCCGACACGTAGCTGTACCCGGTGAGATCAGGAGTGATCGAGAGCGTCCCGGCTCCCGCGCTCGTGCCTGTAGCCGGAAGGAGGCTGGTGCCAAACACTTTGGGGAGCGCGCTCGTGGCTGGTGTGCCCGTGGTGGCGAGGGATGACCCGAGGTCGGCTTTCTGGGTGCCCGTGAGCGACACCCCACCGGTGACACCGCTCCAGAAACCGAGGTGGTTGAAGTTGACGTAACTGAGCTTGGCGTTGCCGCCAATTACCCGAATGTATGAGCGACCATCCGTGGTGTCGTTGTCCACCTTCCCCGTTGTGGGGTCCCAGCTGCTGACGGTTATCGGGCGCGTCGCGGTCCCGCCTATTGCGAGCGATCCGCCGAGAGTCACGATGGAGGTGAACGAATCGGCAGTCGAGCTCATCCGCAGGACAAGCCCGGTGTTGCTTTCGATGTCGAGGGCGGCTCCGGCATCCACCACAATGTCTTCACCCAGCAGGTAGGAGCCGTCAGGCTGTCGAACCAGTGTGCTCGGCTCCAACTGCTGCAGGTCTCGGAACGTGTACGCGGAGGTGCGCGCGGGCAGGACGAGCGTATAGGTTTTGCCGGTCACGAGTCGGTACGGCCCGGCCGAGGATGCACCGGTGATGTCGGCCTGGTTCACGATCGAGCGGACGCCGATGATCCTGGTGTCTTCCGCCTCCGTCAGGAGTGCCTCGCTCTTGGGGTCGCCCGGATAGGTCGAGCCACCTGTGACGGTAGAGCTTGAGGAGCTGCCGGTCGCGGGGGACGGGCCCGGCGTCGGCGATGCGACGGCGGCCAGGGGAACCGCCGCGACGAGCGCGAGGCTGAGAACGCCGGCGGCGAGAACCCGGATCGATCGTGCCGCGCTCACGCGAGGGCCTCGATTCCGCGATCGGCCGGGATCTCGGTGGTGAGGCTGCGGGCAGACTGCCCGTCCCCGCCGACCGTGTCGACGTGCCGGGTGAGCCAACCCTGCCGGTTCATCGTGATGAACGCGTAGAGCTTGACCGGCAGCGCGATGAAGATCACGGTCAGGGTCAGGATGGGTAACAACAGCAGTTCCTGGGGGTGCTGGCGGAGGTGCGAGAAGCCGCGGATGGCGCGAGTGAGAAGCACCCAGGCGATCGCGATCTCGATACTGATCGTCGTGCCATCCACTCGGCTGAGCAGCAGGTAGGCGATGGTGAGCCCCATCGTGACGGGGGTGAGCAGGATCTGCAGCACGGTCACCTTGGTGACGAACGGCACCTTCCAGAGCCACCCCTTCGCAATCGCGGTGAGGTAGCAGCGGTAGGAGTTGCGACTCCAGCGCACGCGCTGTTTGACGAATCCGCTGAACGTGTTGGGGAACATTGACAGCGCCTTGGCCGACCGCTGGTGAACCGTCTTGAATCCCGACGCGAGCACGAGCCAGGTGAGCCGACCGTCATCCCCGGAGACGCAGCGCTTTCCGAAGAAGAACTCGTTCTCCAGATTGTCGAGCACGGGAAGTACGACACTTCGACGGTATGCGGCGGTGCGGCCGGAGAGGCACGGGACCGCTCCAACCCGTCCCATCGCCGGCACGTAGTTGAGGTAGCGCAGGTTGACCAGCCAGTCGGCCTGCCGACGCCAGATGCTGGTGCGGCGCTGGTAGACGTTCTGCTGAGTGCCCACTCCGCCGACCTCAGCATCGATGAAGGGCATCTGCACGTTGGTCAGCAGCCCCGGTGTCCACGATGTGTCGGAGTCGGTCAGAACGAGCAGCTCGGACGTGGCCTCGCGAATTCCGACGCCGAGCGCCGAGCGCTTGCCCGCGTGGTGGAACAGGATCGGGCGAATTCGGTCATCGTGGAGTTCGCTGATGCGGCGGTACGCCTCGAGGTCCGCCACATCCAGAACGATGATGATCTCGGTCGGGTCCTGTTCGCGCCACGACTGGAGGCAGCGCATCAGGATGTCCGGATCCTCGTGATACGAGGGGACGATCACGGAGGTCGTGGTGCGAAAATCGCTGACGATCGCCGGCGCGGTCGCGGACCGAACCACTCGATAGAGCCACAGCAACCAGACGACGGTTCCTGCGATGGCGATCGGGATGTACGGAACTATGGTGACGAAGAAATCGCCAACCTGTCCGAGCGTCGACGTGATGTCGGCGTGCGCGAGAAAAATGAGTGCACTGAACGGTTGTGCCATGGGATCGGGATTCCTTTGAGCAACGGCGTACGGGGTTCACCGTACGACGCGCTTGCCAGAACGCACCGCGATCGCCATCGACCGTAAACGAGTAGCACCGACAACGGGACCAGGTTCGGTCCAACGTCCGGTGCAATTGCCCTAGTGACACCTTGTGCGGGAGGCGTCGGGCTTTCGTTCAACGGCTAGGAGACTCAAGGTAGGTAGCTGCCGACCGCGATGCAACCCTTTCGGGGGACAGTTAATCCACCGTTAATACGCAAGAAATACTCGGAACTCTTTTGAGGCGAAATAAACCGCCCAAAAGGGGAAGACACGAAACGGTTTCACTATTACACTGAGCGATAGCCTTGCCTCGTTCTCATTTCCACCAAAGCCGATGCCGAGCGAGCGCACCTCAAGGAGCCACACGTGACCACTGCAACTCCCGTAACACGTTCCCCATTCTCTGAGCCGACCCGTCGCGTCGGTGGCGGCTGGATCGCTCTCTTCGCGACCGCCTGGCTCGGCATCTGGATGGCGCAGCTCACGCCGATCCAGCTGCTACTGCCCACCCAGGTCGAGAAGGTGACTCACGGCCACCTCTGGACAGACAATGTAATTGCGTTCGGTCTCATTTCGGGAGTCGCAGGAGTTTTCGCGCTCA
>JADGOT010000189.1 GCA_017882805.1 Glaciihabitans sp.
CAATCGCGAGACTTGCACAGGAGAGACATGAACGACACTGAGCTCATCGAGGGATTCCTCGCTGGCACTCTGGACGCGTTCCCGCATCGGGACCACCTCCGGGTGGGCTTTCTGCTCCTCGAGACCAACGGGTTTGACGGTGCAACACGTGTTCTATCCGATCGAATCAGGGCGATGGCTGCGGCAGCTGGCGTCGCCGCGAAGTTCCACGTCACGCGCACTGAAGCATGGATGCACCTGATCGATTCTGCGCGCCGAACGGAGTTGACGACCGGCGGTTCCGAGGAGTTTCTCGCGCGTCATCCCGAGCTGCTGCGAAGCTCCCTCTTGGACGATTACTACAGCGCAGATCTTCTCCGATCGGATGCCGCCCGCGCCCGCTTCATCGAACCTGACCTGACTCCGCTGAGTTAAGATCGCAGTGTCGTACCAGCTCGTTCCTCGAGCAGGCGCGCTGCAAGCAACTCGCCGTCGATGGCACCGAATCGTTCGAGTGCCTCCCGATGCAGCCGGGCGACCGTCTCTGACAGCTCGAACGGCACATCCGCCGATCGCGCCAATGCCGACAGTGTCTCGAGTTCCTCGACGCAGCGGTCTATGCCAAACGTTTCGAGATAGTCGCCAGCTAGCAACCGATCAAGGTATTCGTCGATAAATACGCTTCCGCCGGCACTCGACGCGAGTTGATCGCGAAGCGCGGATGGGGCGAGCCCCATAGCCTGCCCCAGCAGAAGCACCTCCGTTACCGCTACGGCCTGGCCGAACCACAGCAGGTTGGCGAGCAGCTTCGTGAGGTAACCATCCTCAATATGCTCGCCGACGGAATCGATCGTGCCGAGAGCCCCGAGGATCGGCCGCGCACGGTCGACTGCGCCCGCTTCGCCGCCCACGAAGAACCGAACCGTTCCACTCTCCGCGGCCGGCACTCCCCCGCCCATGGGTGCTCCGACCGACGCGATGCCTCGAGCGGTCGCCCGATCCGCGATCGCCTTCGCGACCCTCGGGTCGTTACTCGTACAATCGAGCCAGAGTGCACCTGTCGGAAGAGCGTCGATGAGTGCCTCGGCACCGAGCATGGCCTCCTCGATCTCGGCGATGCCGGGAAGCACGGTGAGAAGGATGTCGTTCTCGCCCGCCAGCGCCGCTGCAGAATCCGCGACGGCTATTCCTGCGGCCTCCGACCGGCGGGGGTCGAGGTCGTACACCGTCACAGCAAATCCCGCCGCGTCGAGGCGACGTGCGAGCGGAAGTCCCATCCTGCCGACACCCAGAACCCCAACCGATGAACCGTGCGACATCCGTGCCCGATTCCTAGAAGTCGCGAAGGTTGGCGCGCAGTCCCCCGCCGCCAAACTCGGTGCGAAGAATCCCGCGGCGCCGAAGAATTGGCACGAGCTCGTCGAGGATTCGATGCACGGTAACAGGGTGCAGGTCTCCCCAGAGCAGGATGCCGTCGTTGTCCGCCGAGTCGCCGAGGTCTTCAATGAGGTCCGCGAACTCCCCCGCTGTGCCGACGAACCCGCTTCGGTCGCTGAGTCGACCGAGTCGCGCCTGCGCGCCGAGGAGGGTCTTCAGTGGCGTGGTCTCCGGATCGAATTTACCGATCAGGCGCTTGATGCTGCCCTGGGAGACGTGGTCCCCGAAGACTCGCACATCGAGCGGCTTCTCGAAGTCGAGAGCGGTGAGATCCGTCTCTAGGTCGCTCGACTGGCGTTCGGCGATGGTCAAGATGGTCGCATCATCCGGCGAGGCAGAGTCGGCAACAAGACGATCAGCCTCCTCGGCGCTCGAGACGAGCACGGGCTGAATTGCAAACAGGATCTGGATGTCGCGCGCGTTGCGGCCACGCTCCAGGGCGGCCCCGTGGATTCGTGCGCGGTACTCCCGAATGCTGTCAACGTCGAGAGGCGCAAGCGCGAGCTGAACATCCGAGTTGGCGCCGGCGAAGCCCAGTCCGCGGCCGGAACCGCCGGGCGACACGATCGTCGGATCGCCTTCTGCAAATGGGATCGCGTTGAGCGGGCCATCGAAGGAAAAATACTCACCGCGATGTTGAATCGTCTCGAGTTTGGAACCATCGGCGTATCGACCACGCTCCGGGTCGGCAATCAGGGCATCCGCACCCCAGCTTGACCACAACTGGCGTATCCCCGACAACCACTCCTCGGCGCGATCGTAGGCGGCGTCATGTGACAGTGGCGGTTCGGCGCCGAAGTGTCTGGCGCTGCCGGTGTCGGTCACAACGTTGAGCCCGAGACGATTGCCACTGAGATGCTGGAGCGTCGCGAACTGACGCGCCGCCGTGTACGGCAGGTACGCGGCAGGGTTGACGGTGGGGGCGACGCCAATGTTCGATGTCACGTCAAACAGGTAGGGCGCAAGCAGCAGCGGATCGTGTTTCGGACCACCGAACGCCTGGCGAATGCGCAGGTCAATCGTGGACGCGTTGCCCATCGACGGCGCATCCTCGATGATCAGCAGGTCGAAGCCAGCCTGCTCGAGATCGCGAACCGATTGCTGGTAGAGGGCGGGTTCGGTCCAGCGGTAGTTCCAGTCGAGATAGGGGTGGCCCCAGCCGTGCGGACCGAAACCGCGCGCCAGAAACCAGCCGAAGTGTTGCTGCTTGCTCACGAGCCCGAGCGTACAGCGGCGAGGCCGCGGTCGACATCCCGCACGAGGTCGGACAGGTCCTCGATGCCGATCGAGAGTCGAAGTGTGCCCGGCCAAATACCGCCCTGGCTGAGTTCGTCGTCAGTGCGCTGATTATGGCTGGTTGTGCCCGGGTGCAGGATGAGCGACTTGACGTCTCCCAGGTGCGTCATGTGAGTGAAGATCTGGAGCGCGTTGACGAACCGACGCGCCGCATCGACTCCCCCTCGCAGCGTGAACGCGAACACCGAGCCCTGCCCATCCGGGAGGTAGCGGAGCGCGAGCTTGTGGAACGCGTTCGACTCGAGCCCCGAATAGTCCACCGAGTGCACCTCGGGCTGCTGCTCGAGCCAGCGGGCGATACCCATCGCGTTCTCGGACTGGCGCTGAACACGCAGCGAGAGCGTTTCGATGCCCTGGTTGATGAGGAACGCGTTGAGCGGCGACGGTGTCGGTCCGAACCGGAGTGCCAGAACATCGCGCAGGTACGCAATTCGGGCACGGCCGCCTTCGCGGTCGACAAAGCTCGGGCCGCCGAGTCGGGCGGGTTGCGTGAGCTGGGGAAACAGGCTGCCGCTCCTTTCGGCATCGAACTTGCCGTTGTCGACGATGACGCCACCCAGCACTGCACCATGGCCGGCGAGAAACTTACTGGCCGAGTGCACGACGATGTCGGCGCCGTGTTCGAGCGGTCGAAGGAGGTATGGGGTGGCCAAGGTGTTGTCGATGATGAGCGGAATGCCGTGCGCGTGCGCGACCTCGGCGATCGCGGCGATGTCGAAGATGTCGTTCTTGGGGTTCGGGATCGACTCCGCAAACAGTGCACGGGTGGTCGGGCGGATGAGTCGTTCCCACGCCTGCGGATCGTTGGCGTCATCCACGAAGTCGGTCTCGACGCCCATGCGCGAAAGGTTGTCGAGGAAGAATCCGCGGGTTCCCTCGTAGATGCTGGACGACGACAGCACGTGCTGGCCCGCCTCGAGCAGCCCCAGCATGGTGATCGCGACGGCGGCCTGCCCGCTCGACACCAGCAGAGCCTCGGCGCCGCGCTCAAGCAGGGCGACCTTCTGCTCTACGGCCTCCGCAGTGGGGTTGGCAACGCGGGTGTAGGTGTACCCGTCGCCGTTCTCGAACAGATCGGCAGCCTGGTCAAAGTCTTCGAGCACGAAGCCGGCGGTCAGGTAGATCGGAGTCGCGCGCGGCGCGACCCCCGAGCCCGGCCGATTGCCCGAGTGGAGCTGCAGGGTCGCGAATCCCCGCTCCTCGTCGCCCTGCTCCTGGTGCACGATCTGGGACAGCGTCATGTCTGCCCCTCTCAATTCGGCTCAGCTATGGTCGATTCAGGATGCCACGGGACGCGAAAACGCTTCGCAATTGCTAAGTACTGTTACGTTCCGTGAAGCGCGGATAATTGCGAGGGTGTCGGACATCGATGACTCCGCCCGTTGCCCGTGCGGCACCGGGCTGCCCTACAGCGAATGCTGCGGACCGTTTCTCGCCGCGACCGCGCAGCCGCCCACCGCCGAGCGGATGATGCGCTCGCGCTACACCGCGTACGTCGTACGCCATCCCGGGTACCTGCTGGCGACGTGGCATCCGTCGACCCGTCCGTCGTCGCTGGTTCTCGACCCCGACACGCAGTGGCTCGGCCTCGAGATTCTCGGCCGAACGCGCGGCGGCATGCTCGACTCAGAAGGCACGGTCAAATTTCGAGCGACCTACCGGAGAGACGGGATGCGGCTGCACCAGCACGAGGACAGCAGCTTCGTTCGTGACGCGAAGACGTGGTACTACGTGGACGGCACCGGCTCCGAGTGACGCCCGCCGAGCGCGAAATCGTCGATCGCGTGAATGACCGGGAGAATCCGCTGTCCGCGGTCGCTCAACGTGTAGACGACCGAGAGTCGTCCGCTGGCACCGTCACGGCTGATGAGCGAACTCTGCTCGAGACGTCGGAGCCTATTGCTGAGGGTTGCCGGGCTCGCTCCCCCGAGCAGCCGCTGTAACTCCGAAAACCGCACTCCATCATCGGACAGCGAGAGCTCCTCGATGATGCGCAGCACCCAGTAGTCGGCGACCAGCCGCAGGGCGTCCTGGCTGCACCGGGAGTGATCCTTCAACGTCATGGTATGAGCTTACCGCTTCACTGTGCGTAGCACTACAGAGTCTGTAGTAGATTCAACCTATGCCTATTACTCCTCACATCGTGATCATCGTCGCAAGCACCCGAACGACTCGATTCGCGGATCACCCATTGAACTGGGTCGTCGCCGAGACGCTCAAACACTCGGAGTTCACGTTTGAAGTTCTCGATCTACGGGAGCACACGCTCGCGACCTTCGACAGCCCTATCCCACCCGCGATCAAGCCGCGTGAGTATGGTTCCAAGGTCCAGCGGACGGTCGGGGAAAAGCTTGATGGCGCCGACGGATTCCTCGTCATCGCCAACGAGTACAACCACGGCTATAACGCTGCAGTCAAAAACCTCCTGGACTCCTTCTTTGTCGAGTGGAACCGCAAGCCGATTTCCTTCGTCGGTTACGGCAATGTCGGTGGTGCTCGTGCGATCGAGCAGCTGCGACTCGTGGCCGATGAACTCGACATGGCATCCGTCCGACCGACCGTAAATGTGCTCGGACCGCAGATCATGGCGATTCGTGGGGGCGCGGATCCGCTCGAGACACTCGCTGTGCTCGAACCCAGACTGGAGGCACTCCTGGCTGACCTGCACTGGTGGGCGACCGCGCTGAAGATCGCCCGTGCCGCCGACAAAGAAGCGACGGACGCCTCGGACGACGCGGCGTAACCCCCGCGCCAGCCCCTCGAATCGCTAGTGTCGATTGCGAGCAAGGGAGAACGGCAATGGCGGCGAGCATCGGGCGCGACACCCAGTCCTCGATCTACCGTGGTGGTGCGGTCGGACGAAAGCCTCTGGTTCCTGCCAGCTGGGACGCGCTGGAGGCAGCCGCGCGCGCGTCGATGTCGGCTGATGCGTTCGCCTACGTTGCCGGATCTGCCGGACGCGAGAAAACCACGGATGCGAACGCGGCGGCATTCGACGCGTGGCAGATCGTGCCGCGGATGTTGCGCGACGTGGGCTCGCGCGATCTGTCCATCGACCTTTTCGGTCGCAACTACCCCTCCCCCGTAATTGCAGCTCCGGTCGGGGTACTGGAGCTGGCGCATCCTGAGGCCGACCTCGGAATCGCCCGCGCCACTGCGATCCTCGGCATCCCCTACGTCGCCTCGAACCAAGCCTCGATCGCTCTCGAAGAGACCTTCGCGGCAACGCCAGGGGCGTCACACTGGTTCCAGCTGTACTGGAGCAGTTCGGATGACCTGGTTGAGAGCCTCGTTGGGCGCGCCGAGAAGGCCGGCGCCGAAGCCATTGTGATCACTCTGGACACCCATATGCTCGGCTGGCGACCGCGCGACCTCGACGTCGCCTACCTGCCCTTCGCCCACGGGCTCGGCATCGCCCAATACACGAGCGATCCGGTATTTCGTCGGCTCGTGGCCGATCGCATCGCGTCGACCGCACCGAGTTCGACGCCCCGCATCAACGTGACCGTACTGCGGACGCTTCTCGATATGAGCCGCCACTACCCAGGATCGTTCTGGTCGAACCTGAGATCGAAGGAGCCGCGAACCGCGGTCGATGTGTTTCTCGAAGTGTTTTCACGCTCGTCGCTTACTTGGAAGAATCTGGACTTTGTGCGGTCACGAACCAAACTCCCGATTCTGCTCAAAGGCATCCAGCATCCCGATGACGCCGAGCTCGCCATCAAACACGGTGCGGACGGCATCATTGTCAGCAACCACGGCGGACGCCAGCTCGATCGGGCGATTGCGTCGCTCGACGCGCTGCCAGCGATAGTCGCCAAGGTCAACGAGCGCGTTCCGGTGCTGTTCGACAGCGGCATCCGTAGCGGCTCGGACATCCTGATTGCGCTCGCCCTCGGCGCGACCGCTGTGTTGGTCGGACGACCGTGGGTCTACGGCCTGGCAATCGGTGGCACGGCAGGCGCCGAGGCTGTGTTGCGCAACCTGCTCGCCGAGCTCGATCTGAACCTGGGACTGAGCGGCAACACCAGAATCAGCGACCTCACGCCGGACATACTGGACCGCGTCGCCCGTTAGCGAACGGGCTCGGTTACAGCGGGCGTCGGAGAACCGCGATCGAC
>JADGOT010000190.1 GCA_017882805.1 Glaciihabitans sp.
TCCTGCTCGTGGCTCCTGCCGGCTACGGGAAGACGACCCTCGCCCGGCAGTGGCTGGCCGCGTATCGGCGCCCGGTAGCGTGGTATCGGGCCACGCCGGCGTCCGCCGACGTGGCGGCGTTGGCGACGGGCCTCGCCGCGGAGATCGACGCTGCGGTCGCGGACGGTGAGACCTCCTCGTCTGACCGGATGACGTCCCTGGCAGCAGTTCAACAGCGCCCAGACATCCTGGCCCGGGCGCTGTCACGGAGCCGGGACAAGTGGCCTAGGCGCCTCGTCATCGCCGTCGACGATTACCACCAGATCAGCGGCTCGGACGCCGCCGAGACGTTCGTCGGCGAATTGGTGTCCCTGCTGCCGGCGACCTTCGTGATTACGACTAGAACGCGACCGACCTGGTGCACTCCACGGCAGGCCGTCTACGGGGAAGCGGTCGAGGTCGGGACTGCCGAGCTGACGATGACGGAGGACGAGGCACGGCAGGTCTTTGAAGCGTCGTCCGGCAGATCGCCGCGAGCGTCCACGCTCGAAATCGCCCGCGGCTGGCCGGTGGTGATCGGACTGGCCGCGCGAACTGGGCGCGCCGACTTTCCAAGCAAGGCTCTGCCCTGGCGTCTTTACGAGTTCTTGGCCGACGAACTCATCCAAGCCACGGACACGGAAACGCAACGGGCCCTTACTGTCCTCGCTGTCTGTGGAACGACCGATCGAGCCCTCGCCCGAGAACTGATCGGCCCGACAGCCGACGCCGCAGTGAGTGAAGCCGAGAAGCGCGGACTACTGACCTGTGATGAGTCGACCCGACTTATCCTCCATCCCCTTCTTGCCGAGTTCCTGATCGAGAAGCTCAGTGAGGGAGCACGAAAGGTAGTCGAAGAGGCAGTTAGCCCCTTGGTCGACACCCTCGTACGGAGCCGTCGCTGGGATGAATGCCTCTCGGTGGCAGAAGCTATCCCTGAAGCCTGCGACTTCGTCTCAACGATTCTCGAGCGCTCCCTGCAGGAGCTGCTTAACAGCGGACGCGTCGCGACAGTCCGACGCTGGGTGGAGCTTGCTCAAGGGATGAAGCTGACCGATCCCATCGTGGAGTTGGCCGAGGCCGAGTTAGCGCTCCTCGCCGGGGAATACAACCGCGCGATCGCCGTGGGAACTCACGCAGCCGGAACGACGACCTCGCGCGACTTGCGCTCGCGAGCCGAGCTTGTAGTCGGGCGCGCCGCACACCTGACTGACCATCGCTTGGTGGCCAAGCGCGCGTTCGAGTCAGCTGAAGCATCAGCGGCGTCGCCGGACATTCGCGCGGCCGCTCTGTGGGGACAGTTGTTGGTGCAGAACGAAGAAGAGAGCGCCGAATTCGAAGATGCCCTGGTCCGGTTCGCGGCTGCCAGCGACGGCACAGGGGAGCATGCGGTGCGTCTCGCGCACGGACGAATGCTCTCGGAACTGTCGAAAGGCGACGCCCGCCGAGCTCTTGATTGTGCGCAGGAAGCCGTGGCTTTCGTGCGGCTGAGCGCCGATCCCCTTGCCAATCTCGCAGCGTTCAATCAGCTAGCCTCGATGCTCGCCTACGTCGCGCGTTACGAGGAAGCCCTCCATGCGGCGGACCGATTCATGGCGGCCGTTGAGGACTCGGGTTCGGATTTTGCCCTTAGTCACGGCCTTCTCTCGCAGGCACGCGCGCTGATTGGCCTCCGACGATTTGCCGATGCCCGAAACGCCCTGTCCCGGGTGATGGCACACCTCCAACTGGAGCTCGATCCTTGGATAGGGACGTACGTCCTTATCAGCCAAGCTCGACTTGAAATCAGCCTGGGAGATCTCGATCGAGCGAGGGATTACCTGAAACAGAAGCCAGCCGGCCGTGCGAGCGCAGCCGTGAACGCGGAGTTCGACGCGCATCTGGCTCTCATTGAAGCGGCGAGCGGAAACGACGTCGAGGCTGTGTATTGGCTCACGCGATCTCGGCGCTCGACGTCATTTGACGCCCGAGCGCTGGCGTGGCTAGTGGACTCCGTCCTCGCCTTCGGTTCCGGAGCGGCTCAAGGAGCACCTCGCTTGCACGGGGTCGATTGCGTGATCGAGAGTGGATATCTCGACGCGTTGGTAATCGCTTGTCGAGCGGAGCCCGAGCTCGCGCGACGGATTGTTGCGGAGGGGACACATCGAGACACCCTGAGAACCATCCTCATCGCGTCCAGGGACGAGCCACTAGCGAGGACTGCCGGCCTCGACATTCCAAGAACCCAGCGACGAACCGATCCTCTTTCGCCGCGTGAACTCGAGGTCTATGAGTTGATCATTCAAGGCCGGACCAACCCCGAGATTGCACGCACTCTCTATATCAGCGAGGCCACAACGAAGGTGCACGTTCGCCACATCTTGCGGAAGCTAGGCGTCCGGTCGCGGGTCGAAGCCGTGCGGGCATGGCGTCCGACGGTAACGAGCGGCTCAGGCCTCGACGACGCCAGCTAGCGCAACGTTCGCGAATACCGGCAACGGCTCGGGGCGAGCCGGCCCTACGCCCTCGAACACGAAGTCATCGCGGACACCCATGCGATAGGCCTCGTCGGCCCCGGTCAGAACCGCCTCGAACGCGGCGACGACAGCGGTGTCGAATTGGCTCTCGACCGCCTGCGCCAGTCTCAACCGAGCCACTCGACTCGGCATCGCGTCGCGATACGGCCGATCAGAAGTCATTGCGTTGTAGGCGTCCGCGACGGAGATGATTCGCGCCAACAGTGGAATCTCGTCGTCTAGCAGGCCATCCGGATAGCCGTTGCCGTCGACGCGCTCGTGATGGGCGCGGACGATCGCGGCGATCTCGCTGTAGTCGTCGACGTTCCTGAGGATGCGCTCGCCAATAGTTGAGTGCTGCTCCATCTGGCGCCGTTCTTCGAGCGTGAGGGCTCCGGGCTTCTCGAGCAGCCCCGCCGGAAGGCCGATCTTGCCGATGTCGTGGACGAGCCCGCAGACGTTGATGAGCTTCTGCTCGTGGTCGGAGAGACCCATCCGTCTTGCGATGTCAGAGGCATAGATAGCGACGGCGGCGGAATGACCTGCCGTGTAGCGATCACGGGCATCGAGCGTGGCGACTAGCGCGGTTGCGAAGGACAGGTTGGCACTCGCGAGTCGAGCATTTACGTCGCTGAGAGCTTCCGACGTTTCACGCTGTTGGCGATACAACATCAGCAGCCGTTGCGCAGCGACGGCGGGGATCGCGAAGAGCGCAACGCTCCACGGCGAGACGATTTCATAAGAGTAGGCGAGCACAGCCACCACGGGTGCGTAGAGGGGCACGCTACCGAGCAGCGCGGGACCTAAGGAACGCCCGACACTAAGAATCGTCGAGGTACCGCGAATAACGCGTGTAACAGATGCGAGCGTCAGGTCCATCACTGTCTCGACCACAAATGCGGCGGTGACGGCCGCGAACAAAGCCAAGAAACCGCCGGACGTCAAATCTGCGACGGCGGCGGCAGCAAGCCCTGCGGAGGCGGCGACGATGAAAGTGATTGACGTCCATGCCCCCCAGCGGAGGATCGGCTGGGGAACGTCGCGCCGGGGAAGATTCGCAAGAACACCGATTGCTCCGACGACCGCGCCCGAAAGCGGTCCTAGAACGACCGCCGCAAACACGTACACAAGGCTGGAAACAGACACTCCCGTGGTCGGCGTCAGGCTGATGCTCTGACGTTCTGCGCCAACCGCGAGCGCAGCTAGCACGGCCACGGCAATTGGCTGCTCAATCCGGTAGCCAGCGGCCAAGAGCCCGGCACACATCGCCGATGCCCCAATTGCCAAAAGGAACACCCAAGCCACGAGAGCACGCTCTCGAGAGAGTCTAGATCGGAAACTATGAGTAAGTCTGATCAAGGTTCCCTTGCAATCTCCCCCAAAAGGGGTATAAGCTGCCATCGCCGTCAGTCACCCACGCAGAGGGGGAGTTCAGGTGTACAAGCGCCTTGCTTCCATCGTTTATCGGGTCGCCGTCGTTGGCGCGATCCGAGAGTGGTAAAAGCCGTCGAAGTCTCCGTTTTCCACAGATCATGGTCATCCCCCGCATGAGGGATTTCCACGGGTTGTGGAAACTAGCGGAAACCGTCAATCCATAAGGCGCCGGGTGAGTGAGCACCCGGCGCGCAATGGATTCCCGTCGACAGTTTTCGACAGGACA
>JADGOT010000191.1 GCA_017882805.1 Glaciihabitans sp.
CTCGTTCAAGGGAACGGCATCGGCGGGGGCCGCTGCCGCCGCGATCGCCCGCGGGTGGGCATCCATTCGCCCCGACGATGACCTGATGCTTCTGCCGATGGCCGATGGCGGCGAGGGCACACTCGACACGTTCGCCGGCGCAGTTGCGGGTTCCACTTGGATGCCCGCACGCGTGCTCGGCCCCGATAACGGTCCGGTCGACACCGAATGGCTGCTGCTGCCCGACGGGACTGGAGTGGTCGAGCTGGCGCGTGCGAGCGGGCTGACACTGCTCGATCCGCTGCTGCCGTTCGACGCCCACACGTTCGGTTATGGAGAACTCATTGCTGCCGCGCTCGACGGTGGAGCCCAGCGGCTGATTCTCGCGATCGGCGGTAGCTCGTCCACCGACGGTGGTGCTGGCGCCCTTGCCGCGCTCGGGGTGCGCCTTCTCGACGAGGACGGTGCACAGATTGGGCTGGGAAATCGTGGACTCGCCTCACTGGCGAGCATCGACTGGACGCCTGCACGAAAGCCTCCCGAGAGCGTCGTGGTGCTCTGCGACGTGAGCAATCCGCTGCTGGGTCCTGATGGCGCGGCGGAAGTCTTCGGCCCGCAGAAGGGCGCGACAGCAGACGACATCCCCGTAATGGATGCGAATCTCAAGCATTTCGCCACGGTGCTTGGCGGTGAACCGAATTTCCCGGGAGCGGGAGCGGCTGGCGGAACCAGCTTCGGACTTCTGGCCTGGGGCGCAATACTTCGATCGGGCGCCGAGGAAATTGCCGCTCGAAGCGGTCTGGATGCCGCGATCGCGAGCGCCGAGCTCGTGATCACGGGTGAGGGCCGCTTCGATTCGCAGTCGGCGTCAGGCAAGATCCCGCATCACATTGCGAAGCTCGCTGCCGACCTCCGCGTCGCTCGTTCGCTGGTCGCCGGCCTCATCGAGGCTCCCACGGACCAGTTCACCGACGCTGTCTCACTCACCGATCTCACGGGCGATTCGGCAATAGCTCGCGCCGATGCCACGCACTGGCTCGAGGTCGCCGGCGCGGAGCTTGCCGGGCGCTGGTCCCAGACCTTGCAATAAGGGTTGGTCAGCCGACGACCGGGTAAGACGGACCAACCGAGAACGCAAGGCTGGCAATCCAGCCGATCGCGATGATCAGCCCTAAGAGCGTGTTCCAGTATCCGATCCAGAGCGCCGAGACTGCCAGTCCCCAGCCTCGGTCGTGAGTCTTCTTGATCTGGGACAGGGCAACGTGCGCGAGAACAACGCCGGCGGGGGCGCACACGAACGCGAGTACAAGGCTGATGATCGAGAACGTGTTGTACGTGCTGCCCTGTTCGATCTCGCCGCGCTTGATCTTGTTGTAGTGGGGCACAAGCGTCGCCGGAATAGCAATTCCCGCAGGGATGATCGGCACAAGCAGGATCATGAGAATGATCAGAAAATGCCATCCAGTGAGAGTGGTCAACCTGTGGTTCCTCTTGTCAACGATGTTGAAGCGTCAGGAGAACGTTATCGTGCCCACGCCAGCCGATCTGGCACTTGCTCAATACACAAAGCAGCCCCCGCCGTGCCCGTCGTTGAACCAGCGCAACCTTAGTTCGAGGCGAGCGTCAAAGCGTCATCGTCAACGCGACGCAGGAGGTGCACGACGCTGTACGAGATCGTGAGCGCGATGAGTGCAAGCAGGCTCCACACGATGAACATCTGCACCGGCGGCGCAGAAGCAACGACATGCGATGCCGGTGGCGCCAGCGCCGCCGATGTAGCAACGGGAGCGAGAAACACCCCGGCGATAATTACGGTCCCGAAAACGAAAGTTCTATACATCAAACGGACCCTTCAGCCACAGTTCCTGATCACAGACGCGTGTTACTTCGCCCGGTGGTTAATCCGGACTCACTGAAGAGACTGGCGATGACATCCCGCATGACGGCGCTTTGGGCGGAGTGGCCACCCCAGTACGGGGGGTGCCAAATCTGCGTAGTGGCCAATCAGGTATTAGGAGCCAGCGGTACTTTGGTATCAGGAACCCTCCGAAAGGTGAAACCACAATGAAGAATTCGATCCTGACGTCTGGTTCTGTGACGCTCGTCGCGCTCGGTTTGATCGTGGCACTGGCCGGCTGCGCTCCCGCCGTTCATCCCGGATCGAAAACCGGCAACGGAAACCCCGCGTCCAACGGTTCTGCGGCTGCCAGCGCGACCCCTTCGGCTACGCCGACGGCCGCCGGGCCGGGACCGCTTCCGGCTAACGCGCTCTTCAGAATTACCGCCACCGTCACAGAACCTGGTGGCGCGAAAGCTGATCTGGTCGAGACCGTGTTCGCGCCTGCGGCGCCGACCGCGTCCGACACCGCTCTACTCAACGCCCAGTGCAATTTCCCGGGAGATCCCGGTTGGGCCGCGAACTACGCCAACCCGCTCTATGTGACGGCGACGATCACCGCGACGTTGCATCCGGGAACGCACGCCTGGTCGGCTGACGATGGGGTCGCGGCCTACTTCTCCGGTTCCGCGGCCGCGTTCTCGGGCGACTACCATGTCGCCCAGGCGGACTGCGCCGACGGGAGCATCTCGATTCCGGGCACGATCCATGGGGTCGTGCCGGTCGACGCGAGCAACCCCGCGACAGGAACCTACGGCTGGGCTGGCCCGATGGCTGGATACGGGTTCGACGGCGGCGGCAACTTCCCGGGCGATGCAAACTCTGGCGGCACCGGCGTAGTGAAAGACTGCGTGATCGAAGAGAGCGCTGCCGCGACGGCCGCGAGTCCCGTGGTCGAGGGCTGGCTTACGCAGCCGTTCGATATTCAAAGCGGCTGCCGTTTCATCGGGCCGAGCGCCGCGTAGTACTCTGCCGGACGTGGCATTCACCGACGACGCATTCGTGCGCGCGTACACACAGCACCTACCTGCTGTAAGCGGCTACTTGTACCGACGGGTCGAGCGACGGTTTGTCGAAGATCTTGCTGCCGACGTTTTCGCGATTGCATGGCGCCGACGTGCCTCCGTTACCGAGGGTGAAGAGTTGCCGTGGCTGTACCGGATCGCCGGAAATGTCGTAGCCAATCACAGGCGCAGGCAGGCTACGGGTATTTCTCTGATCGCCGCGCTGAGGCCCGCAGATTCAGCGCCGTCCGCTGAAGACATCGTCGTCGCGGATGCGGCACTCGCCGGAGCCTGGCGTGAGCTTCGCCCGCGCGACCGCGAAATTCTCGCTCTCGCTCTCGTCGAGGACCTCCCTATCGCCGACATCGCGATCGCGCTCGCCATCAGCGCCAATGCCACAAGCATCCGTTTGCATCGCGCGAAGAAGAAACTTGCCACGCTGTTGGGTGTGGTCACCGAGGGCGAGAAACCCGAAGAAACTTCTTGAGTCCAGCCTGAAAGATCCGGCGGCCTCGAGACATCTCCTAAGGTATGAACAGTCTTCCTGACGACCTCGGACCCCGACTTCGCGACAGCCTGAGCCACGGGACCGCACCCGAGCTCTCGACCGATCTGGTTACCGGAGCCTCGCAGCGTACTCCGCAGAATCCCACCAATCTGCGCAGGAGCGTCCAGGTCGCCGGCGGTGGCGTTCTGCTCGCCGCCGCCGTGGTAACAGCCTTGGTGGTGAGCCCCGGGCTAGGGAGCGCGCCGCTGTTTACGTCGGCGGCAAGCTCGGCGGCGGGTGGGGCCTCCAGTGCAAGCGTTCCGGCGAGCGGCCTTATGCGCATTTGGGCGGACTATCACTACCACGCTGGTGCGAACCTCTCGACGTCCGGGGGCAACGGTGATGTCTATCAACTCGCGCGCACAGGCTCGGGCTCGCAGCGCGCTGCCGCTCTCGCCACAGCCTTCGGGCTTTCGGGAGAACCAACAAAGGCTGGCGGTTCAGACCCGACGTGGACGGTCGGTTCGACAGACGGAACCACTCCGTCTCTCCAAATCACCTGGTCGGGTTCGGGCGACTGGTGGTTCAACGATCCCGCGGCATTCCCGCAGGTTGGGTGCGCGACCACGGACGGAGCAAGCGGTTCCGGCGGTTCATCGACCGGCTCGTCCGGAGATATCGCTACGCCAGGCCCCGACCCGATCAGCCCGCCGGATTGCACGACTGCGCCGACAGGCCCAAACAGTGCACCGACGGGAGCAGACGCCCGCTCGCAGGCACAGAAGCTCTTCGCTCGAACTGGCCTTTCCGTCTCCGTCAACGACATCAAGCTCGTTGCCGATACTTCCCAGACATCAGCGATCGCCTACCTCACGGTGGGTGGCGAGAAGACGGCGCTCGACTGGGAAGTGACCTGGTCGAGCACGGGCAAAGTCGCGTCGGCGTCTGGTCACACGGTGACGGTGGTCGACCGCGGCTCACGCGCCACGATCTCGGAGGCGGATGCCGTGCAGCGGCTCAGCGACTCCCGTTGGTATGGATCGGCTGGCCCCAAGTACCAAAGCGCGATTCGCATGTACGCCGCGGACGGCGCGGGAGCGGGAACGACCACCAGCACCGGATCCGCGCCCGCGCCGGGTGCGGTGGCCAGCCCGCCGACTGCTGAGCCGACCGCCGCACCGACCGATATTCCCAGTGCGGTTCCCAGCCCGGGTCCTACCGACACCCCGACCGACCAGCCGACGGCCGTACCCACAGCGACCCCCACGGACCCGGCCACGGATGCACCCACCCCCGAACCAACACCAACCGGGCCGCCGATAATCGACGTGACCATCAACAAGGCCGAGCCCACTCTGCTTCTCATGTGGGACTCGAAGGGTGGCGCCTGGCTGGTTCCCGGCTACGCGATGCGGGTCGAAAACGGATGGTGGACATCCGTCGTCTCGCTCGTCCCCGGCGTCATCCAGCTTCCGCCCGTGCCGACCGTCGAACCCGATCTGGTGCCACCGACCGTCGGTGCCCCGGGCGCCACAGGCGGCGGTGCCCCGGCGGCACCGTAGGGTGCCACCCGCTGGCGGATGTCGCGTGCAGCCTGCGCGCTCAGCTCACGATTCGGCGTATATCGTCCGCAACCATCGCCAGGTCGTTGCCCAGCTGGTGTCCGCCGAAGGTCGTGCGCGTCAATGCTCCTGGTATGGCTGCAGCGTACAGATCACGGTGTGCGAACGGAATGATGTCGTCATCCTCGCTGGCGTAGAGGAGCACCGCAGCGCCCCTAGGCAGGCGTTCGCCAAACCGGTCCGGTAGCTCGAACCCCTCGAAGACCCACGCCGCATCGCTCGATGGGAACGGGGCCGCGATGATGCAGACAGCCGCGATTGGAGGCTCGACCTCCTCGCTCGAAAGGTATCTCACCAGGAAGTAGCCGCCGAGCGAATGCCCTACGACCACAACCGGCGCTGTCGCGCGAGCAATCGCGTCCCCGATCGCTGGGCGCCAGCGCTCGTAGTCGGGGTTTTCTTCATCGGGCATGGTGGGGAAATCCACGGAGAACTCGTCGCCGAGCTCCGCGACGAGACTGCGGGCAAGCTCGACGTCCGCCTCGCGGGCGCCGGTACCCGCGCCCTGGATGAACACAACGCTGGTCGTTTTAGCCCCCCACCACTTGTGAAGACAGTGCGAGCGGCGAGAACGGCCGCGACACCTGCACTCATTCCAACCTATGCGGGCGCCGCACCCCCGGCAATGGGACGCCTTGTCGTCGTTGCGGGACAAAACGCGGGTCGACTCAGCGTTTGAAAATGCTCCTAAGTTCTGCCGGGGTGCTCAAACGAAGCGTAAGCGGTCGTCCTTCTGCTTGCACGGTAATGAACGGAAGCCTTAGCAATCTCGACTTTCGAGCCAATCGATGGCCCTCGACGTACGCTACCGCTGCGCGCAGATACCGCTCGAGAATCTCTCGCACCTCTACATCGTCGTAGTCTTCGCCGAACAGGGTGTGAGAGAAGCCCCCCGCGACGTCCAGCGAGAACCAACTATCGCCCGGTGTCCATACGACGGCAAAGTCATCAGGATCATTACGTGAAGTGAGTTTCAGGAACGCAACGCCACTCCGCCCCTGTTTCCTCATACCAACCTCAACAGCCGCTGCACTTATTGGCATGGCCAACTCTGCCAACAGAGCCTCCGCTTTGGCTACATTCATCTCACCCAGCTTCCCCCACCATGTATCCAGCTCTCACTTTATGCATCGGTCGTAGCCTCCGTTTTTGAACCCGGCCTGCCTACAAACAGCTTCGCGTCCGAATCCACGCAACAAACAAAAATGGCCCCGCCTAAGCGGGACCATTTTCTTTCGTTGCGGGGACAGGATTTGAACCTGCGACCTCTGGGTTATGAGCCCAGCGAGCTACCGAGCTGCTCCACCCCGCGTCACGAGTAGCAACGTTATCACAGGCTTTTGCGGTGCGCCCACGAGGTCGCTCCTACTGACCTCCACCGGCGGCTATGGCGTCCTTGATGTCCTGCTGGAGCCGGGCATCGGCCTGCGCCGCAGCGACGAGGTTGTTGCTCGCGTACGCCGCGGTGCGCGCCGAGAGGTCGGTCGCCATTGCGGCGAGTGCCGCCCGCAGGGCTGCGCTCTCGGCCGAACTCGAGGTTCCGGTCGGAATTGGCACCGCAGTCGATGACGAGTTCGACCCACTGTCACCGGCGGTCGCGCCGGAGTTTCCGCCGAACAGCTCGTCGAGCGCCGCATCCAGTGTCGGCTTGAACGCCACCTTGTTGCCGAAGGCAACCAGCACCTCCCGTAGTAGCGGATAACTCGTCTCACCGGTGGACTTGACGTAGACAGGCTGCACGTACAGCAGACCCCCTCCGACGGGCAGAGTCAGCAGGTTACCGAGATCCACCTGCGTCGTACCGCGCGTGAGAAGAGCAAGCTGATTGGCCACGGTCGGATCAGACTTGAACTGGTTTTGTACCGATCCCGGTCCCGGAATATTCACCTGTTTGGGCAAGGTGAGGATCGTCAGTTTGCCGTAGTTCGGGCCGACGTCCGAGTCCACCGCCAGGTACCCGGTGAGAACACTCCGAGTGTTCTTCGTGGAACTGTTCGGTACGAAGGTCGAATAGAGCGTGAACGCAGGTTTGCTGGCGCCAGGCATCTTCATCGTCAGGTAGTACGGCGGCTGAAGCGCCGTGTTCGCCTGTGCCGAAGTCGGGTCGTTGGGCGTGATCCACTGGTCGTCGCCCGAATAGAACGAGGCGGCATCCGTCACGTGGTACGAGCCGAGGATCGCGCGCTGGGCCTTGAACAGGTCCTGTGGGTAGCGAACGTGAGCGAGAAGCTCCTCGCTCATGTCCGACTTCGGCTTGATTGTCGCCGGGAAGATCTTCTGCCAGGTCTTGAGCAGCGGATCGTTCGGGTCCCACGCGTAAAGGGTGACCTTGCCGGTATAGGCGTCGACCGTCGCTTTGACCGAGTTGCGGATGTAATTCATGTTGTCGAGCGAGTAGGCGGGGCGCGAGACGTTCGCGTCCGCGACTACCTGGCTGAGCTGCTCGACCGTTGAGTACGGATACTGGTCGGTAGTCGTGTAGCCGTCGACGATCCAGTCGATTCGTCCATTGACAATCGCCGGGTACGCATCCTTGTCGAGAGTCAGGTAGGGCGCGACTGCCGAAATTCGGTCGCGGGGATCCCGGTTGTACAGAATCTGCGAGTCCGGGGTCACGGCATCCGAGAGAACGATGTCTTCCGACTGGAACTTGATCGCGTAGATCAGTTTGGTGAACAGGTTGCCGAGCACCGGTCCACCGCTTCCGGTGAACGTGGTCTTCTTGTTCTGCGCGCTGTCGTTACCGGCCGGGTAGTCGAGCTCGAGCGGAGCAGACCCCTTGGGCGCGCCAACGATTGAGTACTCGGGTGAGTTCTCGCCGAAGTAGATGCGCGGCTCGTAGTTGCCAAGCTTGCCGGTGCTCGGGATCCCGGACTCGAGGAACTCCGGCTGCCCGGAGGTTGCGCGCTTGTTACCGTAGGCGGCGACAACGCCATAGCCGTGGGTGTAAACGATCGCATTGTTGTACCAGGTCTGCGCGGCGCCAAGCCCGCTCTGGCTCAGCTCGCGAGCCGCAATCACGGTGTCCTGCGACTTGCCGTTGATCAGGTAGCGATCAACATCGAGGTGATCCTCGAACTGGTAGTACTGCTTGAACTGCTCGAGCTGGGCAAAAGACTTCGAGACCAGATCCGGGTCGAGGATTCGAATGCTCGCGGTGGTCTCAGCATCTGCTCGCAGCGCGCCGGCCTTCGCGTTCGTCGTTGCGTTGTAGGGCACCGCGGTCACCTTCGAGATGTTGTACGCGGCGCGGGTTGCGTCAATGTTGCGCTGGATGTACGGCGCCTCAAGAGTCTGTGCGCTCGGGATTGCCGTGAACCGCTCAACGATCGCGGGATAGATCCCACCGATCAGAATCGCGCTCACGAGCAACAGCGCCGTTCCGACGATCGGCAGGCGCCAGCGCCCGATGACGGCGGTGACAAAGAACAGGATGGCGACGAGTGCCGCGACAACAGCCAGGATCTCCTTCGCCGGAATCGCGGCGTTGACCTCGGTGTACCCGGCTCCCGTCGCGAGGAATCCCGCGCTTGGACTGGTGACGGTCGCGTACTGATCGAGCCACACACTGAGTGCCTGCACCGCAATGTAGATACCGGCCGACGTGGCGATTTGGATGCGCGCCGTGCGCGAGATTCGCAACTCACGCCCGTTGAGGCGAATCGCCCCATAGAGATAACTGGTTGCCAGCGCCGCGATGATCGCGATGATGATGGCCCCCGAAGCGAATGCCACGACGCCGCGCCAGAACGGAAGGTCAAAGACGTAGAACGAGACGTCGAAGCCGAACTGTGGATCCTTAGTTCCGAACGACGTGCGGTTTAAGTACTCGAGCACCGTCTGCCACCGCGACGCTGCCGAGGCACCGCCAAAGATCCCGACAATGGCCGGTATGCCGTAGATCGCAAGACGACGAAGCGGCTCGACGACCTGCTGGTAGCGGTCGAGCTGCGAGTTCAGCTTCGCGTACACGGGACGCCAGCGGAAGGCGACCTCGATGCTCACAAAGATCGGGAGCGCCATCCCGAAGAATCCGATCCAGAACAGCGCAAGCTGCGCGTACCACTGTGTGGTCAAAACCTTGAGGTAGCCGAGCTGCTGAAACCAGAGCCAGTCTGAGTAGAGGCCCGCAAAGATGAAGAACAGGATGATCAGCGCCGCCAGAATGATCGCAGTGATCGTGACCGTCGCCCGAGTGCGAGTCGCCGGCCGGTTCTGGTTCTGTGCTGGTCGGTTCGGGGTTGAGGTCACGTGACCACTCCTGGCTCTAGTAGTAGTGCTGACATCTTAACCGCAGGTCTTCAACTTGTTCAGGCCGTTGCCGGTCGCAATCGCCTCGAGATCGACGACGGATTGGTGGAGTGTGGGGGTCGCGAAAACCGTGAGACCCGAGGGGATGTGTCCGCGCACCTCGTCACAGTTGCTTGCCGGCGCAAGAAAGTAGGTCGCACCGGCGGCCCTCGCGCCGTACATCTTCTGTCGGATACCGCCGATCGCTCCCACGACTCCGTAGGCCGAGATGGTTCCCGTTCCGGCCACGTGCTTACCGCCGTTGAGCTCGCCCGGGGTGAGCTTGTCGATGATCCCCAGCGCGAACATCATGCCGGCGCTCGGCCCGCCGACATCCTGGAGCTGGATCTTGACCGGGAAGGGAAACTTGTACCCCTCTAACAGAAAGACACCCAGGAACGGCCCGGCCTTCGTGGCCTCCGGGGTGATTTGGGCGGTGTGCTCCACACCCTTGCGCGTGAACGTGACCGTCATGGCCCTGTCAGTACCGTTGTCGACGACGAGCTGGTGCAACTGGTCAGCGTCGACAAAGGTCTTGCCGTTGATGGTGGTGAGAACGTCGCCCCCGCGCAGCGCCGCAGACGCGGGCGCACCCTTCTTCGTTGAGTCGACTGTGACGGTACTTGTGAACTTGATGTGCTGCTCGAAGAGCGCCGCAGCAGTGGCCTGCTGCTGCGAATCCAGCATCTCCTGAGTGCCCTCTTTGTTCGACTGCTGGACGGTCTCCGCAGGAGCATAAATTTCGTCAATCGGAGTGACGGCCTCGCTGGGGTCGAAGTAGGCAGTCACGATCTCAGACCAGTTGGGACGGTTCTCAGGGTCACCGTTGATGTTCACTGTGAGCATGTCGAGGGCGCCTGCGGTCGGGTAGGTCTTCACGCCACTGATCGACAACACGGGTACGGTCTTCGAATCCACACTTGTCGTGCCAATTGTGTTGTAGACCGGTCCCGGCTCTTCAATGACGTATGCCGACGGAAGCTGGCCGACGATCACCGCACCGGCAACCGCGGCAACGAGAAGAAACCAGCCGATCGTCCGACCCCGGCTTCTCGGGCTCGGCAGTTCATCGCGAACGGGAAAAATCGCCACCGTCATCCTTCGTTTACTTGTCGCGGCTAGGGCCGCGCAGTGGCTGTTCGCCACAGGCGCACATCCAAAAGGCTCAGCGTATGCCAGTTTCGAGACCCTTCGGAGGGTGCAGCGGCTAGCGTAGTTTGCATGCCTGATGATTCGCGGGAAGAGCCCGAGGACGAGTTCCGTGATCTGCTGCGCGAGTTCCTCGCCGGTAACACCAACATCGATCCCGCGCAGCTCGCGAGTGCCGCTGGACTCCCGGATGACCCGGCCGCCGTTGAGCGCCTGATCCAGCAGCTGCAGAGCGCCCTGTCGTCGAGCACCGAGGGCGTCAACTGGGGTCTCGCACTCGAGCAGGCGACCACGATCGCCAGCCACAGCACGGTCGTGTCATTGCCCGCCGAGCGCTCGCAGCTCGAGCAGGCGCTGCACGTCGCCTCCCTTTGGCTGGATGAGGCGACCTTTGTTTCCGCTCTAACCACCGAGCCCAGACTCATGAGTCGCACAGAGTGGGCGACGGAGTCGATGCCCGTGTGGATCCAGCTCGCCGAGCCCGTCGCGAGCTCAATCTCGAACTCACTTGCGGGAGTGCTGCGTGACCAGGCGCCGGAAGAAATGAGCGGCATGATCGATGGCGCATCTCAGATGATGCGTAACGTCGGCGGCACACTCTTCGCGATGCAACTGGGGCAGGTCGTCGGCCAGCTCTCGACCGAGGTGGTTTCCGGGGGCGACATCGGCATACCCCTGCTCGACGGAGGTGCCGCCCTGCTGCCACAAAACGTGCTCGCCTTCGGTGCGGACCTCGACATCCCTGTCGACCAGATCCACCTCTATCTCGCTGTGCGGGAGCTCGCGCATGCCCGGCTGTTCCGGCACGCGAAGTGGCTGAGGCTGCAGTTACTGTCGTCGATCACCGAGTTTGCTCGGGGCATCCACATCGACACCGACCGTCTTGCTGACCTGGCCGAAGACTTCGACCCGGCAAACCCCGAGGAACTGCGCGCGGCCATGACCAGCGGCGCACTAATCCCCCCGAAGTCCGAGGAGCAACTCGTTGCGCTCGCTCGGCTCGAGACCATGCTCGCCCTCATCGAGGGCTGGGTGGATGTGGTCACTGCTGAGGCGACAACTCGCCTGCCCAAGAGCGACGCGATCGCGGAGACCGTCAAGCGCCGTCGGGCGTCCGGTGGTCCCGCCGAATCGGCGTTTGCGACTCTGGTCGGTCTCGAACTGCGCCCGCGACGACTGCGCGAGGCGGCCGCAATGTGGCGCGAGGTGACGGATGCCGTCGGCGCTGAGAAGCGCGATGCGCTCTGGTCACAGCCCGACCTGATCCCGACCAGCGACGAGATCGACTTCCCCGCGCTCCTTATCGAACGTCTCTCCGGCGGAGCCACGGCCCCAGACGACATCGACCAGGCCATCGAAGACCTGTTGAACGACGAGGGCGACCGACCGCACGAGTAGTGCGTCCGCCGCGCACTGTGCATGAGTCGCGCCGACGGGGGCCGGGGTCGGGCACACTTCGGGGATGGTTCTCAAACTCGACGGCCGCTTCGCTTGCGTTTGGCGTGACCCGTTCAGTCTCCAGATCGGGGTCGATCCGGCGCGCGTCGTGCTTCGTGAGGTGTCAAGCCCGCAGGAGCGGATGATCGCGGCATTGGTCAGCGGAGTGAGTCGCTCGGGATTGGAGATGATCGCGGGTTCCTCGGAGGCCGACGATCAGGGGGTGTCCGGCCTGCTCCGCACCCTGAAGCCGCTCCTGCTACCCGACACCCCCGAGCGCACCGTCGCTCGAGTCTCGGTAGTCGGGAGCGGGCCGACCGTCGAGCACATCGCCGCAACGCTCGCGCTTGCGGGAGTAACGGTGTCGGTCGGCTCAGTTGCGCCCGAACCCGCGGACCTCGGGATCGTGGTGGGTCACTACGTACTCGACCCCGACAGCTATGGGTACTGGCTCAGGCGGGATCTGCCCCACGTTCCCGTCATCTTCGGTGACGACTCAGTTCAGATCGGTCCAATAGTCGAACCAGGACGCACCCCCTGCCTGTACTGCCTGGAGCACTACCGTCGCGACGCCGACGCGTCCTGGTCGGCGATCGCATCACAGCTGTGGGGCCGACGCGCATTCTCCGAGACACCGCTGGTGGCAGCGGAGGTTGCCGCGCGAGTGGCCAGGATGGTCGTCACTCGGCTCGCGGTCGGGCGAGCGCACACACGGGCAATGACTGCTCGCTCGTTTCGCCTTGCCGTCGAGTCGGGTGAGGTGACACGTCGAGACTGGATGCCACATCCGGAGTGCGGCTGCATCGCAGTCAGCGCAGATCCAGTCAGCGCAGATCCTGTCAGCGCAGATCCTGTCAGCGCAGGTCGGCCAGGAAGCGGCTCGGCTCCCGATTCGGACCGGCCCACGACAACTTCAGTTTCCGCCTCGCTCGCGTGATGCCGACATAGAACAGCCGACGCTCTTCCTCAACGGCCTGCTCGGTGCGCGCGTAGCCGATCGGAAGCAGACCTTCGGACGCCCCAGCGATGTAGACGGAGTCCCATTCCAACCCCTTGGCGCTGTGCAGAGTAGCGAGCGTCACCGCAGACATCGTGGGCTCGTGCTGACCTGACTGGCGCTCGAGCAGTTCCGCGACAAATTCCTTGAGCGTGGTCTCGGCCGGCGACTCGTCGGCGAGTCCCATGAGCGCGTTGAGCGACTCCCACCGATCCCGAACCGCTCCGCGCGCTTCGGGCGCGTCCTGCGTCCAGCCGAGCGACCGGAGAACATCGCTCACGCTCTGGAACAGCGGCTCCGGCCTGGTGTTGACGGAAGCCCCCTTCAGGAGCATGATCGCCTCCTTGACCTCGCGCTGGTCGAAGAACCTGGTCGAACCGCGAATCACGCACGGCACGCCCGCGTCGCCGAGGGCCGCCTCGAGCACCGCCGACTGGACGTTGATGCGGTACAGAATCGCAATCGACTCCGGGGCGGCGCCACCGCTGATCTCCGCTCGGATGTCGCTTGCGATTGCGCGGGCTTCCGCCCGGTCATCCGCGAAGGCGGAGACAGAGGGCGCGGGACCGGCCGGCGTGCCGGCGATGGCGTGCAGCTCAAGCGCCCCCGCCCTGCCGTGCATCATCCGATTTGCCGCGACGACGATTGCGGACGTGGAGCGGTAGTTCTGCTCGAGCCGCACGACCGTCGCGTCCTCGTAGAGACTCGTGAAACCGAGAAGGTAGTCGGGCGTTGCACCCGCGAAGCTGTAGATCGTTTGGCTTGCGTCTCCCACAACACAGACATCGGTGCGCTCGCCGAGCCACTGGGACAGCAGCTCCTGTTGGAGCGGTGAGACATCCTGATATTCGTCGACTATGAAGAAGCGATACTGCTCGCGCACCTGCTGGGCGACCCGTGGCTCCGACTCGATCATGCCTGCAGTGACCAGAAGGACATCCTCGAAGTCGAGCCGTTTGCGTTCGTCTTTGACGCTCTCATATGCGCGTTGCAGATCGACGATCTTCTCCAGCGTCAGGGTGGGTGGCAGCGAACGCTTCGCGGCGGCGTACTGGTCGATGGTCAGACGCGAAAGCTTTCGCCACTCGATCTCGGCGGCGGCATCTCGCAGCGTTGCGGTGTCCAGCCTGAGGCGAAGGGATTCCGCGGCATGCCCGATCACCCGACCCTTACTCTCGAGCAGCTTGGGGGCGCTGCCGCCAACGACCTGTGGCCAGAAGAAGCCGAGCTGGGACAACGCGGATGCGTGAAACGTGCGCGCCGAGACTCCGCCAGCACCAAGCGCTCGGAGCCTCGAACGAAGCTCACCGGCTGATCGCGCGGTGAACGTCAGCGCCATAACGCGGCTGGGCGAATACACGCCCGTGGCCACCCCGTAGGCAATCCGATGAGTGATGGCGCGGGTCTTACCGGTGCCAGCGCCGGCCAGGAGCACGACTGGCCCGAGAAGCGCCTCCGCCGCCTGGCGCTGCTGCTCATCGAGTCCGGCGAGCAAGTCCGCGGGGCTGTTCACCAGATTCCGTCGGTGATCGGTTCGCCGTACCACTCCGCGATGATCGCGTGAGCGATCGAGGTCGGACCCGGCAGAAGAATTTCGCCTCGCGACGCCCTCAGCTCATCCCGCGAAAACCAGCGCAGTTCTAGGATCTCGGCGCCATCCGGAGCCAACGTACTCGTGCGCTCCGGGTCAACCCTCGCCGTAAACCCCAGCATGAGTGACGCCGGGAATGGCCAAGGCTGGCTTCCCAGGTACACGGGATCCGCCACCCAGATTCCCGATTCCTCGAAGGTCTCGCGAATCACTGCAGCCTCGAGAGACTCTCCCGGCTCGACGAATCCGGCAAGGAGAGAGAAGCGGTTACTCTCCCAGAGTGCGTTGGATCCGAGCAGGATGCGATCGTCGGAGTCCGTGACACCCACAATGATCGCGGCGTCAGTGCGGGGAAACACCTCGGTGTTCGAGACGGGGTCACGGCGCACCCAGCCAGCCTTTTCGATCACCGTTCGATGGCCGGTGCGCGGTGAGTACTCGTGCGAAAGGTGCCAGTTCAGGATGCCGAGCGCCTCGGTCAGCAGACCGGCGTCGCGATCACTCAGTTTCGTTCCGACCGTCCGCAGGTTGGCCCACTCCCGCTGGGCGAGCGAGCCAGGATCGAGGAGGTGTGCCGCGGCAACCGGTGTTCCCGCCGGCTCGAACTCGGTCGAGCTGGTCGTTTGGCCGAGATAGACCAAGATGCTGGCTTCCGGCAACTCGCCGAAGGGAATGAGCGCGAGTTCGGACTCAGATTTCAGCAGTGCCTTGCCGTCAAAAACGGGCAAAACCCGGGCCGCGGCGTTTGTCCGAAGCTCCTCGATGAGGTCGGGACGTTCGCGGGCCAAATAGTCCCGATCGACCTCAAAGCGCGACAGCGGCAGTCGTTTCAGAAACGATTGCGACATATCTGTGACCTGTTCGAAAGGCGTGGCGTGCGGGGAATGTTCGTAAACGCGGACCTACCCTCAAGGTATGGCTCGATCCCACCTAACTTTAGCTGCGCTCGCCACGTCGGCTGTGCCGGGGCTCGACATCGTCGAGACTTCCGGCTTTGGCGGCGGCGGCGACTTTGACTGCGCCCTTCTCACCACTCGGGATGGCAGTCATTGGCTGGTTCGCGTGCCTCGCAACGAGCGAGCAGAGTCCGAGCAATCGGCCGATCTCGTTGCACTCCGCGCGCTGAGCGCCGGAGTCCGCACGCGCCTTCACTTCGCCGTTTCGGCGTTTGCCGGGCAGACGCCGATCAATGGAACTCGCGCCATCGTGTACGAGTTTGTGTACGGTGCCAAGGTTCCGCTGTCGGCGATCGACGTGCCAAGGGCGTCATCCGTTGGGCGCGCGGTTGCAGCCATCCACTCGCTGCCGACAAGCTTCGTCGCCGACTCCGGTCTTCCCGTTCTGAGTGCACTCGAGTGCCTGCGCTCGTGCGTCACAATCATCGATCGCGCGGCGGCGACCGGGCTCATTCCGGCCGCGCTGCTCTCGCGCTGGGAAGCCGCCACCGAAGAAACGCGACTGTGGCAATTTCAGCCGACCGTGATCAACGGCGCTATCTCCGCAGACTCTCTCCTGTTTGCGGGCTCGGAAGTGACGGGCGTTCTGGGCTGGCAGGAGCTCCGAGTTGGCGATCCGGCCCGCGACCTGAGCTGGCTTCTGGCGGCCCGCGACGAGGCAGTGCCCGAGGTCGCTCTCGACGCCTACAACGAGGTACGCGGCGGAGTCGATCGCCAGGTGCGCCAACGAGCCATGCTGTACTCCGAACTCGAGTTGGCTAAGTGGCTGCTGCACGGCACCGAGTTGCGCAACCAAGACATCGTGGATGACGCAGTCAACCTTCTGGCAGCGCTGACCGACACTGTTCGACGCGATGTACTCAATCCCATTGGCCCGCTGACGATGCCGACCATGGCGGTCGACGACGTCGAGGCGTTATTGGCCCGAACTGAGAGAGCGATCTAGACCCGACTGGTTACCGCGTCCCCGGACAACCGCTGGGCAATCCACACCGGAACGATTGCGACGACCGTGAGAACGGCGGCGACAACGTTAACCACCGGCGCCTGGTTTGGCCGGAACAGGTTGGCGAAGATCCAGAGCGGGAGGGTCTGAACATCCGGCCCGGCGGTGAAGGTCGTGACGACGATCTCGTCGAAACTGAGCGCGAAGGCGAGCAGCGCGCCCGCAACGAGCGCACCCCGGATGCTCGGAAATGTGACCATCCAGAAGGTTTGCCAAGCGTTCGCCCCGAGGTCCGCGGACGCCTCCTCGAGGGATGAACCCATCCGTCGCAACCGTGCCTGCACGTTGTTGAAGACAATCACTATGCAGAAGGTCGCGTGACCGATGATGACGGTGGCGATTCCAAATTGGACGCCGACGGAAAGGAAGCTCGCGTTGAGCGCGATGCCCGTGACGATGCCGGGCAGAGTGATCGGCAGCACCACGAGAAAACTGATGGTCGAGCGCCCGAAGAACCGGAAGCGCTGAACTGCAAATGCGGCCATGCTTCCGAGCACGAGCGCGATCAGCATGGCGCAGACTCCGGCGAGCACCGATGTGCCAAGCGAGCTGAGCGCCCCACTGCTATTGGCCGCCTTCTGCCACCACTCGAGAGTGAACCCGGTGGGCGGGAACCCGAAAGTGCGCGAGCTGTTGAACGAGTTGAGTACGACAAGAAGGAGCGGGACGTACAGGATGGCGAGCGCGACAATCATGATCGCACCGAGTGCGCGCCGGAGGCCTGCGGGTAACGACATCAGACGTTCTCCAAAGCACCGGTGCGCCTCATGGCGAGCAGGTACAGCACAATCGCGGACAGCGGGATGATCGATAGCGCTGCCGCGAGCGGTTGATCATTTGCGGTCACAAGCTGGCCGTAGATCACGTTGGCGAGCAGCTGGGTCTTGCCGCCGACGATTCCGACGGCGATGTAGTCACCAAGGGTGAGTGAGAACGTGAAGATCGAGCCCGCAGCAATCGCGGGGAACACCAGGGGCAGCGCGACGGTGCGCAGCGTTCGCCAGGCACCGGCGCCCAGGTCGAAGCTGGCTTCGAACAGGGATCCTGACACTCGATCGAATCCCGCGTAGACGGGGATGATCATGTACGGCAGCCAGAGATAGGCGAGCGTGATGACGGTCGCGGGTAGTCCGTAGCCTGGTGAGTGCCCGCCCGTCACAAAAGCAAGCGGACCGTTGGGAGCGAGCAGGATGCGCCACGCGTAGGCCTTGACCAGGTAGCTCGCCCAGAGTGGAGTCGTGACCGCGACCAGCAACACAACCTGAAGTCTTGGTGACGCGACCTTGCTCATGAAGAGAGCCACGGGTACCGCGATGATGGCGTCGATGAGTGTCACTCCGATTGCCACGAGAATCGTGCGGAGCGCAACCTCGCCGTACAGCGGGTTGGTGACGAGCTCCTGCAGGTTGCCCAGCGTGTAGGTCTGCACGACGGCACCGGTGAAGCCATTGACGCTCCACAGGGCCGAGAGCAGAAGTACAGCAATCGACCCGAGGTACACGACCACAAGCCAGAGCATGGGCGCTGAAAGAAGTCCGCCGAGCTGTAAGCCCCGCTTTACGCGCGGGTGGCGGAAAAAGTACGGAGAGGTACCGCTCCCCCGGTCGGCTTTGACGCCGACCGGGGGACGGTTGTCTAACCCTTGACCGACTGCCAAGCGTTTACCCATTGGGCGTACGTCGTGCAATTGTCGCCCTTGCCGTCGACGCACTGCTTCTGCGGGGTCGTCCAGTAGTGAATCTTGGACGCGTAATCAGCATCGGTTGCGTGGTAGGTCGCGCAGAACTCGGGATCCGACGTCTGGGCGCATGACAGGGTCTGCGACGGCGCCTCACCAAACCACTCGGCAACCTGGGCGTTCACCTTCGGTGAGGTGATCCAGTTCATCCACTCGTACATGCAGTTCGGGTGCTTCGCCTTGGACGAGACCATCCAGGTGTCCGACCATCCGGTCGCACCCTCCTTGGGGACGACCGTGTCGACCTTGACCTTGGCATCGGCGTTGATCGTATTCGCGATGACCTGCCAGGTGGTTCCGATCTCGCTGGTTCCGGACTCGAAGGCCTGCACCTCTTTGGTGTAGTCGGACCAGTATTCACTGACGTTTGTGCCCTGCTGCTTGAGGAGCGAGACTGCGGCCGCGAGTTGCTTCGTCGTCAGGGAGTAGGGGTCCTTGATTCCTAGAGACGGGTTCGTCTTCATCAGGTACAGAGCGGCATCCGCGATGTAGATCGGAGAGTCGTACGCCGTTACTTTGCCCTTGTAGGCCGAGGACTTGTCGAAAACAGCCGACCAGGAGTCGGGCGCAGTCGTCACCTTCGCGGGGTCGTACATCAGCAGGTTCGCGCCCCAGCCGTGCGGGATGCCGTACATCTGTCCGCCGGCCGAGTTCCAGTTGCCGTT
The DNA here is from genome assembly GCA_017882805.1 of Glaciihabitans sp. Lineage (GTDB taxonomy): Bacteria > Actinomycetota > Actinomycetes > Actinomycetales > Microbacteriaceae > Galbitalea. The sequence goes on from JADGOT010000191.1 coordinate 18,819, forward strand.
CTTGAGGAATGTCGAAATGGTCTTGTAGTTGGGAACGAGCTTCGTATTGACCGGCGCAACATCTCCCGCATAGATCAGGCGGAGGGTCGCGTCACCCGAAGCCGAGACGCCGTCGTACTGGCCGGTTCGCATGAGCTGCACCATCTCGTCGGAGGTATCACCGACCTTCGCGTGCACCTGGCACCCGGTGGCCTGCTCGAATGGGTGAACCCAGTCGACCGTCTTGTCGTTCGAGCCGTCTTCGGCGTACCCGGCCCACACGATGATGTTGAGTTGACCCTCGCCCTTGCCGAGGCTCGATTTCATTGCGACCTTGGGCGGCTGGGCGCCCGCGGCGCCAGTCGTCGCCGAGGTCGAACACGCGCTCAGGAACGCGGCGGCCATCAGGATTGCGACGGCGCCGGCCCCCGTTCGCAAGACATTTTTTCTCATGGTGCACCTCTCGTTGTTGTCTCTACTGTGGTCAAGCCGAAATGCTGGTCACGCCGCAATGCTCCGAACGGCGCTCTCGGGCCAGGTCAACGTCAGCGAATCCCCGCGTCGAAGCGCGTTCGTCTCCGCCGTGTCGCCATTGAGCAGGGTCGCCATAATGCTCGCGCCCGCTGGTCCGCGAACGACGACTCTGGTGGTCGAACCCGCGTAAACCACGTCCTCGATCACCCCCGTTGCGCTGACCGATCCCGCCCGCGCTGCCCCCTTGCCGGCAATCGAGATCTTCTCGGGCCGCACGGCGAACGATCCGTCCCGACCAAAGATCGCCTTGGCTGCGGCACCGCCAAATATGTTGGATGACCCGACGAAGCCCGCCACGAACGCCGTGTTCGGCTGTTCGTAGACATCCTCTGCGTTACCGATCTGTTCGATGCGGCCGTTGTTGAAGACCGCGAGTCGGTCGCACAGGGTGAGCGCCTCGTCTTGATCGTGGGTAACGAAAACGAACGTGATTCCGACTTCACGCTGGATAGCCTTCAGCTCAAGTTGCATCTGCTCCCGCAGCTTGAGGTCGAGAGCCCCAAGCGGTTCGTCCAGCAGGAGCACCTTCGGACGGTTCACCAGGGCCCGCGCGAGCGCCACGCGCTGACGCTGTCCACCGGAGAGTTGGCTCGGCCTGCGTGCGCCTAGATCACCCAGGCGCACCATGTCGAGGGCCTCTCCAACTCGGCGAACCCGTTCGGCGCGGTCGATTCGCTGCACGCGAAGCCCGTACTCGATGTTCTGGGCGACCGTCATGTGCGGAAAGAGTGCGTAGTCCTGAAACACCGTGTTGACGTTGCGGCGAAACGGCGGCACACCTGTCGCGTCGACGCCGTCAAGGTAGACGGATCCGGCGGTGGGCTGCTCGAAGCCGGCAATCATTCGGAGCACCGTAGTTTTGCCCGAACCGGATGGGCCGAGCATCGCGAAGAACTCCCCATCGGCGACCTCGAGATCGACCGAATCGACGGCAACCACCGAGCCGAAGGTCTTGCGTAGACCGCGCAGAGAAATCTGCGGCGCGGCGTCGCCTGCCGCCGCGGAAACGCTGGTGGGGGTGGTCGCTGTGTCCGAACTCAATCGGTGCCTCTTCACGAATCGTCGGTGCTGCCCGTCCGGTAACCTATAAGACCATATGTTTTAGATCCAAGTCAATACAGAGCCGTGCAACACTGAAGGATGCCTATTCCGGACAGTGCGGATCTCATTAACCTCGACTCGCTCCTCTCGCCCGCCGAGAAGGAGCTCCGCGCCGCCGTCGCGACGTTCGTTGATGCGGAGATCCGACCCGGAATCGCCGACTGGTTTGATCAGGCGATCTTCCCGGTAGAACTCGTAAAGAAGCTCGGCAACCTCGGCGTGCTCGGGATGCACCTCACCGGATACGGATGTGCCGGTCGGAGCGCGGTCGAGTATGGGCTGGCAGTGCTCGAGCTCGAGGCAGGCGACTCGGGTATCCGCACATTCGTGAGCGTTCAGGGATCGCTCGCTATGACAGCGATCCATCGGCACGGGTCCGAGGAGCAAAAAGAGCGCTGGCTTCCGGGGATGGCGGCGGGAGACCTGATTGGCAGCTTCGCGCTCACCGAGCCAACGGCAGGCTCAGACCCGGCTCAGCTGGCAACGTTCGCCCGCCGAGACGGCGACGACTGGGTTCTCACCGGCTCAAAACGCTGGATCGGACTCGCGTCGATCGCGGATGTGGCGATCGTGTGGGCACAGACCGACGATGGAGTTCGCGGGTTTCTCGTGCCGACCGACACCGCCGGTTTTACGGCGACACCGATCACTCAGAAGCTGTCCATGCGCGCATCCATCCAGTGCGACATCGAGCTTCACGACGTGCGCCTCCCCGCCGACGCGATCCTGCCGAACGGGAAAGGGCTGCGCGCAGCCTTCGAGTGCCTCAACGAGGCGCGCTATGGAATCCTTTGGGGATCGATGGGAGCGGCGCGTGACAGCTATCTCGCGGCTCTCGACTACGCGAAGACCCGGATGCAGTTTGGCCAGCCGATCGCGAGCTTCCAGCTGACTCAGAAAAAGCTGGTCGACATGGCACTCGAGATCAACAAGGGCACGCTTCTGGCGCTCCACCTCGGACGGTTGAAAGATGCCGGGGCACTGCAGCCGCACCAGATCTCGCTGGGCAAACTAAACAACGTGCGCGAGGCGATCGCCATTTGCCGGGAGGCACGAACGATCTTCGGCGGCAATGGGATTACTCTCGACCACTCCCCGATGCGGCATGCGAGCAATCTGGAGAGCGTGCGCACCTACGAGGGGACCGACGAGGTGCACACACTCATCCTCGGCAACCACATCACCGGTATTTCCGCCTTCGACTAGCGTCCACTCCGCATCAACTGCCAGCCGACTGCGGTCGAGCCGATCGATTTGACGCCGTCACCCGGCACAATCCGGCGACCCGGCGATAGCAACGCCGATGTCGAGGCGATGACCCGACCCGACGCATTCGTCAGCGTCACGGGCTCGCCGATCGAGCGCAGTACCGGCAGGATCCGTGACTCCCATCCCGTGACCGTGACGTCGAGCGCCACGATTCCCACGAACTCGCCCTTGGCCTCAACGGGTAGCGCCAGGGTGGTCGCGTACTCGTTGGTGCAGACGTAGTCGACGTACGGCCCTGCGATGTGTCGCTCCCGTGTGCGCTGTGGCGTAACGAACCAGTCGGCGGTGGTGTAGTCGAAGAAGTCCGGGGCGAGCGGTTCGAGATTCACCCGGAGTGCTTCGGGATCCCGGTCGGGTACTGACCAGAACCACTCCATCCAGTAGGGCGCGTCGGCCAGGAGATTGCGAGAAGGGACGACACCGCAGCCGGCGACAAGTCCAGGATGGGCACGGAGCACGTCCGAAATTGCACCGCGCACGTCGAGAAGGTCGTCCCGCATGATCGGGCCGGATAGCGATGCAACACGACCAAAACCGCTCGCCACAGGCTCCAAGGCGGTGAACAGCTTGGCGACCTCGCCGTCGATCCGGGCGAGCGCCTGCTGTGCCGTCACGAGCGCTCTCCGTAGAGGTCGATGCGAAGCTGGAGCAGTCGGCGGGTGTCGGCGAGGATGCACTCCTCTGCCAGCGCGCGTGCACGCTCGGCGTCACCCCTCGCGATCGCATCCACGAGATCGGCCCGCGATTGGATGGTGGCAGCAAGCTCGTCGCCGTCGAGTGGCTGCCAGAGCAGGTCGCCGATCTCGACCCGAAACTGTTGTTCCTCATGAGTTAGTCGGGTCGACTGGGCGGCGGCCGCGATTTCGAGATTGAGCTGGGCATCCGCGCGTCGCCGGTCGCCAGGCGTGGCCGCGGCGGTCAGTCGCTCGATCTGAGTGCGAAGGTCTTCGATCTCTTCGGGCAGCGCGCGCTCGGCAGCGAGCCGCGCGGCCATGCCCGAGATTGCTCGACGGTGATCGCTGAGGTCGCTGATGTCTTGCATACTGAACTCCTGCAGGCGGGGCGGTGGCCCGGCTGGGTCATCCTCGACCGGCATGTGGGCGAGCGTGCCGCCTGCGCGGCCACGTCGAGTCACCACCAGCCCACGCTCGCGAAGAGTCGCCAGGGCTTCGCGCAGGGTCACGGGCGCGACGCCGAGCCGCCGGGACAGCTCGGACTCCGATGGGAGCTGCTCGCCATCCAGAATGAGGCCGAGACGAATGGCTTGACCGAGGCGCTGGGCGATCTGGTCGGCGCGTCCGGTGGCCTCGGTGTCAGCGCTCAGAATGGCACGGATGGTCGCCGTCGTGAGGCCGAATTCGGCCTGGCTTTTCGACGCCATACTCGCTCCCCGCTCCGTCGCTCCATCGTCGTCGTTCGACACACGAGACTACCCGAGAGTCTTCTATTGACATATAAACATATGGGTTTAGTGTTTAGGCGTCACAGTGCTGTGATCCGTGCCCGACACCGAGTGTCTGCGGCGGCGGCCCGATCCAATACCGGAGGCAAGCGATGAAGCAAACCGACGCACAAATCGAGCAACACCACAAGAACGACTCCGATCACCTCCAACGGCTCGGATATCCGCAGGAGCTGAAGCGCGTGCTCGGCTTCTTCGATAACTTCAGCGTCGCGTTCTCCTATCTCTCCCCCATGGTTGGCGTGTACTCGCTCTTCGTGCTCGGGGTCGGGACCGCAGGCCCGAGCTATATCTGGCTCATTGTTCCGGTCGTCGGCTTCATGCTGCTGGTTGCCCTTGTGTTCGGAGAGCTGGCCAGCCACTACCCGATCGCTGGCGCGCTGTACCAATACGGCAAACGGACGGTCGGTCCGGGCTACGGCTGGTGGGTCGGCTGGATCTACGGCATGGCGCTGTTGGTCACCGTGGCCAGCGTCGACACAGGAGTAGTTCCCTACATCACAACTCTCATCAACAATCTGACGGGCACCAAGCTCGACGGAACCTCGCACGTGGTGATCGTCGTCGTCACCATCGCGTTCATCGTTGTGCAGACCCTGCTCAACAGCGTCGGCGCCAAGGTCATGGGCATCGTCGCTCGTCTCGGGGTGTACGTCGAAACCATTGGTACCTTCGGAGTCGCGATCGCGCTCGCGATTGTGGGCTTCCACCACGGTTTCGGATTCCTGTTCACCTCAAACGGCGCCGAAAATCTGAAGACCAACCCACTCGGCGTGGACTTCGGAGGCAACTGGATCGCCGGCGCAGCCCTGGTCGCGATCCTGGCGCACTCCTACATCTTCTACGGATTCGAGTCGGCCGGGGATATCTCTGAAGAGACCAAGCAGGCGTCGAAGGTGGTGCCTCGAGCCATGCGGGGCGCGCTGCTCTACGGAGGTATTGCCTCCTTCGTTCTCGTTGCGGCCCTGCTGCTCTCGACGCCGAGCTCCACTCACGGGTACAACCTCGCCACCTCGTTCAGTGGTGGCATCCCCGCGATCCTCGCCCAGTTGCCCTCGTGGGCGCAGGACCTGTTCCTGCTCGTCGTGTGTATCGCGTTCTTCTCGTGTGGAACGGCCGTTCAGGGTGCCGGATCCCGTCTGGCTTACTCCTACTCGCGCGACAGCCAGCTGCCCGGAAGCAACTGGATCCGCAAGGTCTCGCCACGCTTCAATACGCCCATCAACGCGCTGCTGATTTCGGGAATCATCCCGATCCTCTTCGCGCTGTTGGTCAACATCAACCCGAGTAAGAACGTTTCCGTCCTGTGGTTCGTGTTCCCGGCCAACGTGAACGCGCTTACCGCGCTCGTGTCGTTCGGAGTCTCCGGTATCTACCTGTCGTTCCTGCTGACGGTCATCGGCTCGATGATTGCCCATGCGCGCGGATGGAAGCCGATGGGACCGTTCAAGCTCGGACGGTGGTACTGGCCGGTCAGCATTCTCGGCGCCGTTTACCTGGCCGCGATGCTGGTCAACATCGTGATTCCGACCGGGCTTGGCAGTCCGCGAGGCTCGCTATTCAACTTCGACTGGATCACGCTCGTCGTCATGATCGTGCTGCTGCTCATCGGTGCGGTCTACTACCTGATCGCCCGGCCCGACCGTCGGTCGCCGAAGCTGCAGGATCTCGACTCTGCGCCTCCGGTGGACACCCCGGCGAAGGCACCGAAAGCCTAGGGTCCGACTGCCGCTCGCCACCTCTCGATGAGCTCGTGCTCGTCGTAGAGGTGTGCGGGCGCGATCACGCTGTTTTCGGCAACGTAGTAAAACACTGCGTCGATCTGCTCGATGGGAATTGCTTTCCAGCGCGAATAGGCGAGCCGGTACAGCGCCAGCTGAAGCTGCTTGTCTTCCAGGTCTTTCGCGTCCCTGGGCGCCTTACCGGTCTTCCAGTCGACTATCTCGATCCTGCCGTCGCGCTCGTAAACGGCATCGATCTTGCAGATGAGAACGCGCCCGTCAAACGGCAGGTCAATTTCAATCTCCACGTCTACGGGGCGAAGACTCGCCCAGGGTGAACGCTCGAAGATTGCGGTGAGCGTGGCCAGGTCCTCAGACATGCCCTCGCCGTCGGCCTCATCGACGTCAAGTTCATCCGGCAGCGCGTCGAGGAAATCGGACGGCGCCCGGGAGCCATACCGGGCTTCGACCCAGCTATGAAACTGAGTGCCGAGTCGGGTTGCGCGATACGGGCGCTCCGGCATTGGCCTGCGAAGCGCAGTGGCGACCCCGGCCGGGTCGGTGACGAAGTCTTTGAAGCGCGATGCGGCGACTCGCGCAGGCAAAGCAACCCGGAGCGCACTGGACGCAGCGCGATCTCGTTCGAGGAGGAGCAGATCGAGATCGTGCGCCCATCGGCCTGCATCGCCCAGGGCGGCGCCGGGTGCCGAAACAGCAGCGGCTGCCCTCGTGACCGAGATCCGGCGGGCGCCGAGCGGGTCGAGCGGCCACTCCTGCGTCACCGCGCCAAAGTCGAGGGGATTCTCGTCGAACTGGGATCCGTCGGGCAGTGCTGGAATTAGCCCCGCGTCGTCAAGTTCGCGAAGAAACGTGCTTGGTCCCCGCGGCTTGATTCCGTCCGCCCAGTACGAACCGGTAAGCAGTAACGCGTCGCGGGCTCGTGTCATTGCGACGTACCCGAGCCGGCGTTCTTCATTCTGGTGGCGCAGTGCCAGGGCCGCCTTGAATTCGCCCATTCGGGCGTCAAACTGCTGCTGACTAGTCGCGCCCGCCCAGTCGAGCTGCGGAAGTTCGCTCGAGTCCCCTCGAAACTCGTACGGGAGTTTGGCGAAACGAACCCACCCCGTGCCCTCACGCGACTGAGCCGGCAGCTCCTGTTCGACGAGCCTCGGCACGGCGACTACGTCCCATTCGAGTCCCTTTGATCCGTGGATGGTCAGCAGTTGAACGGTGCGCTTCTCACCGTTCTCACTGCGCGGCCCCATGTCGTCGCGTCGCTCAGCACGCGCCAGCCAGCCCAAGAAACTACCCAGGGTTGCCTGATCGTCGCTGGCCAGAAATCCCTCGATTTCGTCGTGGAAGGCATAGAGGTTGGCGAGTCCGAGCCCGGAAGCACCGTTCGCGGCAACCTCGATGTCGAGCAGCAGCTCCTGCTCGACGAGCCGAACAAAGTCGAGTAGGTCGAGCCCGCTTCGGGTGCGCAGGAACGCCAGTTGTCTTGCAGCAAGGCGCAACCGTTCGAGACCCACTGGGCTGAAACCCTCGAGGGCCGCATGCCCATCCGGTGCTTCTGCAACAAAATCGAGCGCGTCAACAATCGATCGACCATCATCGGCCGCGACCGATTCGCGCATCCGCTGCTTGAGCTCGGCGCTGAGGGCCGCCTGTTTCCAGTCGTGCGAGTGCAGCCATCCCGCCACCGACGACAGCACCTGAAGGTCTTTCGGCCCAATCGCGAAGCGGGCTCCCGCGAGAAGACGGATCAACTCGGAACCCGATGACGGATCATGCAGCACCCGCAGAGCGCTCACGAGATCAACAATCTCGGGTGTCGACAGCAGACCGCCGATTCCGAGAACGTGGTAGCGAAGTCCCGCCTTCTCGAGGGCATTGGCAAACAGCGGCATGTGTCGCCGCTGTCGAAACAGGATGGCCGCCGTCGCATCTTCGTCGCGCTCCGCGAAAGCCCCCGCTAGCCAGGTCGCGACGGCGACGGCCTCCGCATCGATGTGCTCCGAGAATTCGACGCTCACCTCGCCCACCGGGACGCCCGGCCGCGGATCCAGCGGGCGCTCTCCATCGGAACGAAGGCCGACGACGACGTGGTTAGCGACGTCGAGAACGCGCTGCGCGTTGCGCCAACTGATCGAGAGCGGGAACTGTGCGATCGGCTTGCCCGCTCCGAAGTCTGTGCCGAATCGTGACAGGTTGGCGGCGCTCGCCCCACGCCAACCGTAGATCGACTGATGGGGATCGCCGACCGCCATAACGCCGTGCTCGGCGAAGAGCCGGGCAAGCAGTCGGGTCTGAACAACGCTGGTGTCCTGGTACTCGTCGAGCAATACGACTGGGTAACGATCACGGTAGTCAGCGACAACGGACGGCACGGATTCGCACACCGCCAGGGCCAGCGCGACCTGGTCGGAAAACTGGAGAAGCCCACGGCGCTGCTTCTCGAGCGCGAAGCGCTGCGCCAGTTCAACTACTGGCGGAAGTCCGGCGAGATCCCCGATGGCTTTGACGACGGATGCGTATGGTGCCGATTTGGCCTTACCGTCCGTGTAGGGCAACTCGGCCAGGCTCGTGAATCGAGTCGCATAGGCGGAAACCGCTTCCGGGTCTGCGACGTTTTCGCCCAGCTCGGCGCTCAGTTCAAGCACGTCTTCGGTCAGCTGGTCGACGCTGCGACCGAGCCCGACCAGGCGGTCATCCGTACTAGCGACGACCACGCGACGGGCGAGCTGCCAGGCGGAGGATTCGCTCAGCAGCACAGACTCGGGCTCGCGTCCGATCCGCAGCGCATTGTCGCGGAAGATTGCACTGGCGAAGGAGTTGTAGGTTGACACACTCGCCTGCTCGAACTCGGTTGACAGCTCCCCCAGTCCGGCGTCGCGGAGCAGATCAATTCGCCGTGTGATTCGCTCATTGAGCGAGCCGGCAGCCTTGCGCGTGAACGTGAGTCCGAGCACCTGGTCGGGGCGCGCCAGCCCGTTTGCGAGGAGCCAGACAACGCGGCTGGCCATGGTCTCTGTCTTGCCGCTCCCCGCACCAGCGACAACGAGGGTGGGGCTAAGGGGCGCCTCGATGACCGCACGCTGCTGCTCGGTCGGTCGATTGAGGTCGAGTCGCTCGGCAAGCTCGATCGCAGAGATGAATACCGGTCTCATGCGCTCACCGCCCGAATCACGTGAATGCGGCAGCTCCCGAAGGTCCACGGGTCGAGGCAGTGGGTGCCGATCTGCGCGACGAAGACGGGCGCGGCCATTCCCGTCGCATCCGTCGCGACCCGCAGCCGAAATTGCTCGAGTTGTTCGTCGGTGAACGCCGGCTGGTGTGGGGCGGCATAGTCACTCGTGCGCGTGCCCTTCGACACGATGACGAGTTTTGCGCCGCCCAGCACGAGATCGTCGGGGAGCCCGTCGATCGCACCCGACGCAAAAGCCAACTGATATGCCCCTAGCTGGGCGTGATCGGCGACTCCCGCGTCCGATGACGGGTCGCGCTTGCCAGTCTTCAGATCGACGATGATGGCTGTGCCATCCGGGTAGGACTCGACCCGGTCGATCTTGCCTCTCAGGAGCGCCGGTGCGACCGGAAGCGAGAAGTCGATCTCCGATCCCAGCAGTGTTCCGCCCGCGCGATCGAAGTCTTCGAGGTAGGCAGAGAGTCGTGCTGTCAGATCGCGGGCGTGTGCTTTCTCCGCAGCAGACTGCCAGGACGCCTCGAACTGCAATTCGCCCCAACGGCTCTCTACGGCCTCAAAAAGCTGCTCGGGCGAATGACCGATCTGGGGGTCGTCGGCAACGGCATGGATGAGCGTGCCGAGGTTGGCCGCAGTGTTGCTCGAACCCCCACCGACCTCCGAAATCAACCAGTGGAGCCCACACAGTTCGAAGGATTCCATTCGCGATGGCGAGACCCGCACGATCGCATCGTCGACGGTGAGGTCGACGAGCGGATCCGTCGTGCTGCGAGCGGCGAGCCCGTACCACTGTTCAGGGTCTGCCCCCGGCACGCCCTCCTGGGCCAGGCGCGCAAGGCCGGCGGCCGCGGCCGCGGAGCCGGTGGCCACCAGATCCCGCCGGAGTTGGCCAACGATGCCCCGAAGCGAAAGGGGGTAGCGCTGCAGCCCGTCAGGATCATCGCTGCGCAGCATCCGCAGAAACGGCGAGGGCAGGCTGTCTTCATTGGAGACCGCAGTAACGACGACCTCTGATCGGGCGCGACTCACCGCCTGCGCGAAGAGTCGAAGCTCGTCGTGCAGAACGTCCGCGCGCTTGTCGGTCGTCGATTCTTCGGCCACCGAATCGATGAGGGATGGCAGATCCTGAGCGCCAAGCAGCGATCCGCGAATCCGAAGGTTCGGCCAGACGCTCTCTTGAACCCCCGCCACAATAACGGTGTCGAACTCACGCCCGATCATCGCTGGGGGCGTGCCCACCGCGACGGCATCGGCAGCGGAGCGGGGAGCGAGAGTGTCTTCTGGCAGGTCCGAACCCGTCCAGGCATCGAGGAACTGACTCGGTTCCGCGTCTGGCGTGCGCTCGACGAAGCGTTTTGCCGCAGCGAACAGCGCAACGATCGCATCGAGATGACGGTTCGCTTCCTCGGAAACGAGACCACTGCCCAACGACTGCTCGAACCAGGGCTTCTCGAGCCCGCTGCGCTGCCAGATGCCCCAGAGCAACTCTTCAATGGTTGCTCCCGCGGTCGCTTCCGCCGCCGCATCGCGGATGCTGTTTGCCAGCCGGAGCGCGCGGCGGCCGACGCGGTTGTCGATAGTCGCGAGCGATCCCCGCGCGGAAAGCGCCTCGACCAGCAACTCGTCGCCTGCACGGTTCAGGTCACCCGCGAGCTCTTCGTGGCGCAGGGCTGCCTTCAGTCGGCGCAACGACACCGAGTCGAGCCCACCAATTGCACCAGTAAGGGCCTCAACAGCGGCGGAACCATCAAGCGCTACACGACCAAGGGCGAGCTCAACGGTCAGGATGAGGCCGCGGACCGCATACTCATCGCGAACCGCGGTTCGCGCACTGGCCACCGAAACCGGAACTTCGAGCGCCTGAAGCGACTGTGAGAGGGAACTGACCCCTGAACGAACGATCACCGCCATGTCGCCCCACGGCACACCCTGAAGAACGTGACGCTCGCGCAGTCGTCGAGCAATGAGCGCAATTTCTTCCGCGCGGGAGGCAACGGTGTACGCCACCGCGGACGACGGCCGCGCGGGAGAGGTCTCTATGGTCTTGCGCTGAAGACCAGCACCTGCCGC
>JADGOT010000192.1 GCA_017882805.1 Glaciihabitans sp.
GCCCAGGGCACCGTTCATCCTCACCACCGTCGGATCGACGCAGACCGGCAACGTGAATCTGGTCTGGGCCTGGACCGACGGCGTGCACACGGCACCCGGCATCAAGGTTGGCAGCACTCTCGCCCAGCTGCAGGCCGCGTATCCGGCCTTCAGCCGCACGATCACCGATGGGCCAGTCAGCGATGTCTACATCGTCGATGCGGTCACGGGCTCGCTGGCTTTCGAGGTCTCGAAGCAGGATTCGTCGAGCGGCTCAGACTATTGGCCCGCGGCCGAGGTAAACAAGGTGCTGTGGATGGGCGCGGTGTCGCCCGGCACAGACATCGGGCCGTTTGCGGCCAGCGATGGTGGACCTGGGCCGTGCCCGAGCGGCGCCTAACCACTGACACGCGCGCCCGCTAACCCGGCGCTGACACCTCTCGCGGGTACCGTGGACCGCATGGCTACGAGCACTCGGTCGAACTCGCGCGCCCGCGGGAGCGGCTCGTCGCGCTCGACCTCGCGCTCGCGGCCCACGCCCACCAAGAAGTTGCCTCGCGTTGCGGCCAAACAGCAGCCCGAACACAACGCAGCAGCGCGCGCGTACCTTGGCCTCGCCCACATCGCGGGGGGCGCATTCCGCCTGTTCGGCAAGGAAACTCTGGAGAAGGATCACCGGCGCGATGGCGTCCCATTCTTCCTGCTGATCCTCGCCGTCGCCGGCGCAATAGTTGAGTGGTTTACGCCGAGCGCATCCGTTTCGGTCGCACTGGATGCCTGGACCTTCGGCGGACTGTTTGGCCGTGTCGCCTTCGCCCTCCCGGTCATCATGCTGTTGTTTGCGGCCTGGCTGTTCCGTCATCCGTCGACCGTGCACGACAACACTCGCATCGGAATTGGCGGCATCCTGTTGCTTTCGAGCGTCTCCGCGATCAGCGCGGTGGCGAGCGGAAACCCATCGCCATCCGTGCACAGCGAGGAACTGGCGAAGGCCGGTGGCGTCATCGGCTGGATCGCCTCCTGGCCGCTGACCCAGCTCGGCGCGCCCGGCGCGGTGGTTCCCGTCGCCGCGGTCGTCATCGTTTTCTCTCTCTTCATCGTCGCGAAGACGCCGCCGAACCGCATCGGCGCCCGACTTCGCGAGCTCTACGCCTACCTGTTCGGCGCGACGCTCACGGAGCGCGAGCCGAAAGACAAGTCGGTGGGCGAGACGTCGTCGCTCGAGTTCGGCACCATGAGTGACCTCGGACTGGATGACGACGACCCGTCGAGCCTGCCGTGGTGGCGCCGCAACAAGTCCAAGAAGGATGCCTTCGACAGCCCCGTCGTGATGCGCGACGAGGACGAGACGACCGTTATCGATCGAAACGGCTCGGGAGACTTCGGCATCGACCTGCTCGAGGAACTCGTTCGCGCCGAGGATGCGGTCAAGCGATTTACCGGCGAGATCGACGCCGGTCCCACCGGGCTTCGCGAAGATCCCGTCGGCCTGTTGCCCGGGTTCCGTGCCAAGGCGAGCGAAAAGGGTGCGGCGGGGGAGTTCGACGACCCACGGCCAGCCAAGGTCATCCCCTATCGACTGCCGTCGCCGACGATACTCACAGCGGGAACGCCGCCCAAGGCGCGCAGCGCGGCCAACGACGAGATCGTCGCAGCGCTCACCGAGGTGCTCAAGCAGTTCGAGGTCGACGCCAAGGTCAGCGGGCTCACCCGGGGGCCATCCGTCACTCGCTATGAGATTGAGCTCGCACCCGGCGTCAAGGTCGAGCGCGTTACCGCACTGGCCAAGAACATCAGCTACGCCGTCGCCAGCAACGAGGTCACGATCCTCTCGCCTATCCCGGGCAAGAGCGCGATCGGTATCGAGATTCCCAACAAGGATCGCGAAATCGTGTCGCTCGGTGACGTACTGAAATCCGCGGCAGCGACCAAGAGCATCCACCCCATGACCATTGGGCTCGGTAAGGATGTCGAGGGCGGATTCGTCGTCGCCAACCTCGCCAAGATGCCCCACCTCCTGGTCGCGGGGGCGACCGGATCAGGTAAGTCGAGCTTCATCAACTCGATGATCACGTCGATCCTCATGCGAGCCAAACCCGCCGAGGTTCGCATGGTGCTCATCGACCCGAAGCGCGTCGAACTGCCCATCTACGAGGGCGTTCCCCACCTGATCACACCCATCATCACCAACCCCAAGAAGGCGGCAGAGGCGCTCCAGTGGGTTGTGAAGGAGATGGATACCCGGTACGACGACCTGTCGAGCTTCGGCTTTAGACACGTCGACGATTTCAACCGCGCGGTAGTCGCGGGGGAGATCACACTTCCGGTTGGCAGTGAGCGCGTGCTGCGGCCGTACCCGTACCTGCTCGTGGTCGTAGACGAGCTCGCCGACCTGATGATGGTCGCGCCTAGGGACGTAGAAGACTCGATCGTGCGCATTACGCAGCTGGCGCGGGCATCCGGAATCCACCTCGTGCTCGCTACTCAGCGGCCGTCGGTGGATGTCGTCACAGGGCTTATCAAGGCCAACGTGCCGTCCCGTCTCGCCTTCGCGGTGTCGAGCGCGACCGACTCGCGCGTCATCCTCGACCAGCAGGGTGCCGAGAAGCTCATCGGACAGGGTGACGGACTGTTCCTGCCCATGGGCGCGGGCAAGGCCGTGCGTGTGCAGGGCGCGTGGGTGACCGAGGCCGAGATCGACGCCGTCGTCAAGCACGTGACCGCGCAGGCTCGACCCGAATATCGTACGGATGTCGCGGCGCCCGTCGAACACAAGCAGATCGACTCGGACATCGGTGATGATCTCGAAGTGCTCCTGGCCGCCGCTGAGCTCGTCGTGAGCACCCAGTTCGGCTCGACCTCAATGCTGCAGCGCAAGCTGCGCGTCGGCTTCGCGAAGGCCGGCCGTCTCATGGACCTGCTCGAATCGCGCGAGATTGTCGGGCCATCCGAAGGCTCGAAGGCGCGCGACGTTCTCGTCTCGCCGGAGCAGCTGCCGCAGGTGCTGGCGATGCTGCGGGGGTCCGATGCTTCGACTTCGCAGAGAGACCCTGTCGCCGATATGACGAGCGGATACGATGAGACGGATGGCGAACCCGATGAGGACGCCTGGGGGCTGACGGGCAGGGAGTGACAGATGGCGCCAGCGCTTGATGACACCGTTTCTCCCCGCGAGCGCAACGAAGCTCAGCGTCGCGCCGACGCCATGATCGAGTCGATGCGGGGCCGTGTCACCAGCCCTGGTGACACCAAGGCGAGCAATGGCAACATCGCGAACATCGTCACGGTCATCCGCATCCTGCTGGTGCCGGTCTTCATCTGGCTGCTGTTCCTCGACAACCATGCGGATGGCCTCTGGCGCTATGTTGCAACGGCGCTCTTCGTGCTGGCGATCGCGACGGACGGCGTTGACGGCCACCTCGCCCGCGGACGCAACCTGATTACCAACGTGGGCATCATCCTTGACCCGATCGCCGACAAGCTGCTGATCGGTGGTGCCCTGGTATCTCTCTCGATCCTCGGCGACCTGTGGTGGTGGGTCACGATCGTGATTTTGGTGCGCGAGCTCGGCATCACCGTGTTCCGGTTCATCGTTATCCGCAAGCGAGTCATCCCTGCATCGAAGGGCGGCAAGCTGAAGACGGTGTTCCAGTCGGTCGCGATCTCGCTGTTCCTGGCGCCGCTGCAGTCGCTCTTCCGCGACGTCTTCCATGCCCCGGCTGTTGTGATCACCGGAATCAACTGGATCGAATGGGCCGTCATGGGTGTCGCGCTCGCGCTGACCATCTACTCGGGGATCGACTACCTCTGGCAGTTCTGGAAGGTCCGTACCGTGGAAGTGGCTCGCCCTGCCGCCTGAGCCAGCCGCCGAACTCGTAGCGGAGCTGACCCGCCGGGGTCTCACGATCGCCGTCGCGGAATCCCTGACCGGCGGGCTCCTCGTCGCGGAACTGATCGCGGTGCCCGGAGCATCCCGTGTTGTTAACGGGGGAGTCGTGGCGTACAACACGGCGCTCAAGCACTCGCTGCTCGGCGTGGATGCGGCGCTGCTCGCGTCGCGCGGTGCCGTGGACCCGGATGTCGCGGCCGCAATGGCCGACGGCGTGCGGCGTGCGTGCGCGGTCGATGGGGTCCCAGCATCCATCGGGCTGGCGACCACGGGAGTTGCCGGACCCGACCCGCAGGACGGCAAACCCGTCGGAACTGTCTTCGTCGGGGTATCGACCGAAGCGGGGACACGGGTGTTTGACCTCACTCTTGGGGGTCCACGAAATGCCCTCCGTCGGCGCGTCGTCTCCGAATCACTGGTACAACTGAAGAAAGTTCTCACAGAAACCGATACCTGAGCCTTGTTGGCTCAAGTTCCGGGAATAGTGGTCGTTTCGATCTCGTTACAAGTAGTGAATTCACAAGCAGTATCGAGGTTGCACCGGTTACATTGTGAGAACCGGGGGGATGTAGTGTTATCCACCCGGCAACAACACCAATCGGCAATCAAGAAGAGAAGGAGGGTCCCATGGTTCTAGTTCGTCAAGAAATTGGTGACGTATTGCGTGACTTCCGCCTTCAAAAGGGTCGTACCCTCCGCCAGGTGGCAAGTAAGGCCAGTGTCGCGCTCGGTTACCTCAGCGAGGTAGAGCGTGGCCAGAAAGAAGCGAGCTCAGAGATTCTCGCTTCCGTGGCAGACGCGCTCGAGACGCCAATCTCGGTCATCATGCGCGAGGTCGGCGACCGCATCGCCATCATCGAGGGCCTCGCGCCCATCCCAGACACTGTTCCGGACGACCTGGTCGCCGGATACAACGAAGATTTGCTGCTGCGGTAGTGCAGTCATTCGAATCGCCCCGAGAACGCTTCGGGGCGATTCGTCGTTTAACGTAGTCCCGTGCGATTGAGCGAATTCTGGCTAGCCATCTCCGACGAGTACGGGGAGGCGTACGGCCGAGTGCTCACGCGTGACCTGGTGCTCGAGGAGGTCGGCAGCCGTACGGCGGAGCAGGCCATCAAGGCGGGCGAGCCGGTGCGCACCATCTGGCTGGCCCTCTGTCGAGCGACGGATGTTCCGCCCGAGCGCTGGTACGGCGTAGGCCAGCGCGAGCCCAAGAAGCGTTAGCCAAATGGCACGCACCCGGAGGTCATCCTCTGATGAGCTATCGCGGGATGCGGCCGAGGTCGTTGCCGCGCTTACCGTCCGCCTGCGCGCGGAGCATTCGGACGTCGCGACTTTTAACCTCAAATATCTTCCGGGTTATTTGGCCGATCTGGGCGTCGACCCGAGCGCGCCCGGCAGCGTCGGAATGTCGCTGGTTGGTATGGGCGGGGGCTTCGTGTTCACGATCCACGACAAGGTTTTTCAAACGTGGGAAATCGAAAACAATGTCGCCGGTCGCGCGGAACTCGATGGGTTGATCGCCGATGTGATCGAGGGGCGAATGACTTTTAGCCGTTGGCCGTTTCGCCCTCGGGGCACCTACGCGGCATATCGCTAGACGAAAACCCGCCCCGCGTGTCGCTAGAACATGTGTTCGATTATGCGTAGAGTCCTCCATAGCGACGTTCGAATACGAGTTATTCACCGTTTGCCCGTGTTCCGCCACGAAATGTCGGATCCCGAGCGTAACGTCTGACTCGTAAGCGCTCGTCGCACTGTGTTTACAAATGCACGACCAGCCTTTTGTCGGGAGGCTGTCGGCCCTGCCACATCGGCCAACAGCGAAACGACAGCCTATGGGGCAATCATTTTTGGATTTTTAAGCGCAAGCGCTTAAAAACCGAACCGACACAAGGAGCACGAAAAATGCCATCAGCAGTCGACCGTGAAAAGTCACTCGAAACAGCACTCGCCCAGATCGATCGCCAGTTCGGTAAAGGCTCAGTCATGCGCCTCGGCAGCGATGACCGTGCTCCGGTCGAGGTGATCCCCACCGGCTCCATCGCGCTGGATGTCGCGCTCGGCATCGGCGGACTCCCGCGCGGCCGCATCGTCGAGATCTACGGACCAGAGTCCTCCGGTAAGACCACTCTCACGCTTCACGCCATCGCCAACGCCCAGCGCGGCGGCGGCATTGCGGCCTTCATCGACGCGGAACACGCACTCGACCCCGAGTATGCCCAGAAGCTCGGCGTCGACATCGACGCCCTGTTGGTTTCCCAGCCGGATACCGGTGAACAGGCACTCGAGATCGCCGACATGCTCGTGCGAAGCGGATCCATCGACGTCATCGTCATTGACTCGGTTGCAGCCCTTGTGCCCCGTGCCGAGATCGAGGGCGAGATGGGTGACTCTCACGTCGGCCTTCAGGCACGTCTGATGTCGCAGGCACTGCGCAAGCTCACGGGTGGCCTCAGCCAGACCAACACCACGATGATCTTCATCAACCAGCTGCGCGAGAAGATCGGCGTCTTCTTCGGAAGTCCCGAGACCACCGCCGGAGGTAAGGCGCTCAAGTTCTACGCGTCGGTGCGTCTCGACATCCGACGCATCGAGACCCTGAAAGACGGTACGGATGCCGTTGGCAACCGCACCCGCGTCAAGGTCGTCAAGAACAAGATGGCGCCTCCC
>JADGOT010000193.1 GCA_017882805.1 Glaciihabitans sp.
CCGGTGATGTTGTAGAACCCGAAGCTGTCGGCCGGCGCATACTTCACGAACAGTTGCTCGACGAGCAACGACGTCTTCTGCGTCGCTCGCATGTCGCGATACTCCTCGAACTTGCCGATGGCCAGCGAGTCGAGCTTCGAGGTATAAGTCCGCGGGCCCAATTCGCCGGCCACGGAGAAGCTCGATCCTGGTGCAGTCGGCGCTGGAGGCGGCGGGGTCTGGGCTTGAGCCTGAAGCGCAAAGGGCGTTCCGATCGACAGCGTGGCGCCGGCAATCAGCGATGCAATCCGTGACACCCTGATTCGCATTTGATGGGATCTCATGGTTGGCATCCGGCTACCTCGTAAAGAACGCGCCGGCCGGGTGGTTCGAGCCGTGGAGGTTCACGTGACAATTCACACAACCCTTGTTGTAGACGAACCGGACCGTGACCAGATCGGCGGGCTTGGCCGTCGTGAAGCCGTGAGCAGTGGGGTGGCACTGCTGGCACAGCCGCGGACGGGACACTTTGAGCAGCTTCTCCTTATTGCTGCCGTGCGGATCGTGGCAGTTCGCGCAATTCTCGACCACCGGAGCGTGCTCGTAGAGGAACGGGCCGCGTTTCTCGGCGTGGCACGAGTAACAGGTTTCGTTCACCGAGCTCTTGATGAGCAGCTTTTCGTTGGGCGACCCGTGCGGGTTGTGACAGGTGCTGCACTCCAGTTTCCCGTCGGTGATCGGCATGTGCGAGAAGCGCGTCAGCTGTGACACCTTCTGCTGGTGGCACTTGCCGCACGTCTGCATCACGGTGGGCTTGGCCAGGTTGCCGCGCTCCGATCCGGCATGCATCAGCGAGTGACAGTCGGTACACGAGACGTTGCGCGACTCGTGCGCACTGCCCTGCCAGAGTGTGCGGGCAGTCTTGGAGTGGCAGGAGAGGCACGCCGCGTTGCGAACGGCGACAGACGCTGGGTTCTTCTTGCCGAAGGTGATCAGCCCACCGCGCTCGTCGCCGCCGGTCTGCACATGCTGCTTGGCCGGGCCGTGGCAGCTCTCGCAGCCGAGCGCTTCCTTCGCGTCACGCGGATGCTCGAGAAAGAGCTTCCCCTTGGAGGTGGCCGCGAACTGGGCCACCGCAAGTTTGTGACACTGCTCGCACTCGCCGGACCCCGCATACCCGGGGGGCAATTGGGGCTTCTGAGGCTTGGTCGCCTCCGCCGTCGGGGGCGTCGCTTGGCCGTGGGCCGTGCGCACGCCGGCGGCGAGCATCACAACCAACGCCGTGTGACCGATCCAACTCAGGTGTCGCATATCAGTCGCCTTCGGTGGGCGGGGAGCCGCACACCGCGTGGAAGAAGGTCTACAGCGTTGACGAACCCTTCGGCTTGGCGAACTCGCGGATGTACTTGGCCACCGCGGCCATCTCAACGGGCGTCATCTTGTCCTTGAACGACTTCATGTCTTCGGCCTTGCCGACGCCTTTGGTCATGATCTTCACCAACGAGTCATCGTTGACCTTGGCGAGAAAGACGTCGTCGAGCATCTGGACCTTGGGGAACTTCTCCTTGATCGCCTTGGGCGGTGTGCCCTTCACGCCGTGGCACTTCCGGCAGTTCTCTTCATAGAGCGCCTTGCCATCGGGCGCCTGAGCGAACTCGTAGCCGGGGACCGCATTGTTGGCGTGAAACGTCAGGCCTCGGTCGCGCGAGCGCGACGGCGAGGCGATGGCCGTGGTGACCACGGCGAGCAGGACAACGATCGTCGGACGGATGATCATGGCTTTATCTCTTTGGGTTTGAGCGGTTCAGGGAAGGTGTCTTTGAAATCGGGCTTGGCCGTCGCGCCGTTCGGGCCGCGAAGGGTCGTGAGATATCGCGTGATTTCCTCGATCTCCTCATGGGTCAGCGTCGGCGGACCGAATGCCGGCATCTTCGAGTCGGAATGGAACCGGATCGGATCCTCGATGAAGCTGTGCATCCAGGCCGTCGAGTGCTTCAGCCCAACTGATGTGAGGTCCGGAGCGTCGGGCGTATCGGACTTCTTGACGATGGCCTTTTGACCGGCGATGAAGTGGCAGCTCGAGCACTGCTGGCGTTGAAAGAGCACGCGACCCGAGCGCTCGATTGAACTCAGCGGGCGACTGGATTCGGGCACCACGACATTGGCCGGCTCTTCGCGGACCGCCGAGCCGATGAGCAAGCCGGAGCCGGCGAGCACCAGTGTCATCGACACGATGGCAACCGGTCGATGCGATAGCGAGCGGATGCTCTTCCGATCGAAGAAGGGCAGCAGCAACAACACGAGGACGATCGCCGACGGAAGTCCAACAGCGACGGCGCTCTCCCAGGACCCGGGCACCAGCTTGAGCAGTTGAAACAAGGGCAGGAAGTACCACTCCGGCCGGGGCACATACAGCGTGTCGCTCGGATCTGCAGGCGATTCCAGACCCGCACCGGTGACCCGGGCGAGAATGACGAGGATCGCGACCACGCCGACCCCGACGAGGACATCCTTGTAGATGATGTTCGGCCAGAACGGGACGCCAGCACCCTTCGATTTGGCGTAGCGTGTTTCGTAGTACTCGGGATACGCAGCGTCCGTGGTGCGCGGCGGCGCGTCGGGGGTCTCGAGGACGGCCGTTCGCGGAGCGATCCCCTGCCGGATGACGAGCGCGAGGTGCAGCATCACGACGACCACGAGCATCATCGGCAGCAGCAGCACGTGCAATGCGAAGAACCGCTCGAGCGTCGCCGCGCCCAACTGTCCCCCGCCCCGCAGCAGTTTCACCAGCATCGGCCCAACGACCGGGGTGGTTCCGGCGATGTTCGTGCCGACCTGTGTTGCCCAGTACGCCTTCTGATCCCACGGCAGGAGGTAGCCGGTAAAACTGAACCCGAGGACGATGAAGAGAAGAAAGACACCGAGCACCCAGTTGATCTCGCGCGGATACTTATAGGCGCCCATGCTGAACACACGAATCATGTGCGCCAGCACCAGGATGACCATCGCCGACGCACCCCAGTGATGAATCCCGCGCAGAGTCGCGCCGCTGATGACCGCCTTCTCGAGATAGCGAATGCTGTCGTAGGCGTGGTCGGGCGACGGCGAGTAGTACATCGCCAACGCGATGCCCGTCACTACCTGGACGAGAAACACGGTGAGTGTCGCGCTGCCGAGCGTGTGCCACCAGGTGAGACCGCCGGGCATCTTGCGATCGAGCAGCCCGCGCTTCACGCCGGCGATGTCGATCCGATCGTCGATCCAGCGCACGAAACGGTTCATCCTACGCCTCGACCTGCTCCGGGACACCCAACCGGAAGTCGCGATAAAGGACGTAGACGGCCGCGTCGCGGACTTCGACCTTCAACTCGTCGAGCGGGCGCGGCGGCGGTCCGGCGAGCACAGCGCCCGTCTTGACGTCGAATTGGCCGCGGTGGCAGGGACACGCGAACGTCTTCTTGTCCGGCGCGAGCAGATAGCCGCATCCGAGATGCGTGCAGTGGCCGTTGTACGCCTTGAACTTCGCACC
>JADGOT010000194.1 GCA_017882805.1 Glaciihabitans sp.
CAGCCGAATTGCCGAGGTGCATAATGGCTCATCGTTGTTCACCGGTGATGCGGGACAGGGCGAGAGCAACATCCGACGCTGGATCATCGAGAACGACTGGCTCGAGGCCGTCGTCGCGCTGCCGCTGAACATGTTCTACAACACCGGCATCGCGACCTACATCTGGGTGCTGACCAACCGCAAGCCCGAGCACCGACGCGGCAAGGTGCAGCTCATCGACGCGACAAAGTGGTTCAAGCCGCTCCGCAAGAACCTCGGCAGCAAGAACTGCGAGCTGTCGGACGACGACATCCAGACCATCTGCGGCACCTTCCTCGCCTTCGAGGAGACCGAGCAGTCGAAGCTCTTCCCCAATGCCGCCTTCGGCTACTGGAAGGTCACGGTCGAGCGACCTCTGCGGCTCACGGGCATCGACCCGGATCGCGCCTACAGCCCCAAGGAGATCAGGGCGCTGAAGGAGACCGGCGAGCGCGACGAGGCCGCGCCAGCGGTCATCAAGAAGATCCACCGGCCCGGCAAGGCTGATCCTGACCCGCTTCATGGCCTGTTCGAGGCGACGGTTGACGGCAGGCGGTGCGTGGTGGAGTACGAATCCGACAGCGACCTCCGCGACACGGAACAGGTGCCCCTCCTCGAAGAGGGCGGTATCGAGGCGTTCATCCGTCGCGAGGTGCTCCCGCACGCTGCCAACGCCTGGTACGACTCGACGAGCGTCAAGGTCGGGTACGAGGTCAGTTTCACCCGCTGCTTCTACAAGCCGCAGCCGTTGCGCACGCTCGAGGAGATCCGCGCCGACATCGTGGCATTGGAGCGCGAGACGGAGGGCCTGCTCGGGGAGATCATCGGCGGGCACTCCGAATGAGTGTGGTGTCCGCCTTTCCGGAAGGTCAGATTGAATCGTTGACCCGACTGCTCGGCGAGTGCGGCTCCGGCACCGACATCTCGCGAGTGCTTCAAGACCGTGGTCTGGTGGATAAGTCTGGCGAGTCCACCAAATGGCGACGGCTCTATTGGGTGTTCCTCGAGACCCAGCGGCATGAGTTGAGCGCGAACCGAGTGCTCGATTTCATCCAGTCCTTCCTGACTCCTGCCCGGTTCGTCGGGCGCAGCGACGAATTCGAGGCGCGTCGGCAAGCACTCAACACGATTCTGGCCTTTTCCGGCCTCGAATACGGTCCCGACGGGAGGTTCCGGCAGCGCGAGGCGGTTCGAACACTTGACGAGGCCGAGCTGCGAGTTCGTACCATTCGGGCGAAGTTTCAGGGCCGGCAGCTCCACCCCGAGGTCCTGAAGTATTGCCGTGCCGAACTCCTTCAGGACAACTACTTCCACGCCGTCTTCGAAGCCACCAAGGGACTCGCTCAGCGCATCCGTGACCTGTCGGGCGTCGATGGGGACGGCGCGACGCTCGTTGACCGCGTCTTCTCGGTCGAGCGGCCCGTTCTCGCCATAAACACGCTGCGAACCGAAACGGAGAGGACGGAGCACAAGGGCTTCGCGACTCTCGTCAAAGGGTGCTTCCTGGCCGTCCGGAACCCTATGGCGCATGAACCGAAAATTCTCTGGGATGGGGAGGACGATGCCGCCGACTACCTGTCGCTGATCTCGCTGCTCCATCGCAAGCTCGACAGCTGTGTGCCGACCCGGCTCGGGAACGCATGATCCGCACCCTCAAGCCCTATCCGGCGTACGAGAACTCCGGCGAGCCATGGCTAGGCCCAGTGCCCCAAGGATGGGAGCTTCGACGCACGAAGACGCTCCTACGCGAGCGTAGCGACAAGGGCCATCCGGACGAGCCGTTGCTCGCCGCGACGCAAACTAAGGGTGTCGTCCGGAAGGACGAGTACGAGAACCGGACCGTGCTCGCCCTCAAGGACTTGCACCTGCTCAAGCTGGTCCGGGAGGGTGATTTCGTAATCAGCCTCCGCTCCTTCCAGGGCGGAATCGAATATGCGCGACACCAGGGGATCATCAGCCCCGCTTACACGGTTCTGTACCCAAGCGATCCTGAAACGCACGGGTACCTCGCGTGGCTTTTCAAGTCACGCCCATACATTGAGAACCTCTCTCTGCATGTGACTGGTATTCGCCAGGGTCAGACCATCGACTACGAGAGACTGGGTCGCTCGCAGCTGCCGATGCCGCCGTACGAAGAACGGGACCAGATCGTCCGCTTCCTCGATCACTCGGACCGGCGCATCCGGCGCTACATCGCCGCCAAGAAGAAGTTGGTCGCGCTGCTGAACGAGCAGAAACAGGCCATCATCCACCGCGCCGTGACTCGCGGCCTGGATCCGACTGTCCGCCTCCGGCCCGCCGGAGTCGAGTGGCTGGGGGAAGTGCCGGAGCATTGGGTCATCTCGCGGGTCAAGAACGAGTTCAAGTGCCTCAACAGCATCCGAGTGCCGTTGAGCGCCACCGAGCGCGGAGCGATGACCGCCAGGGCGTATGACTACTACGGAGCGTCGAGCGTCATCGACCGCGTCGACAACTTCCTGTTCGATGACGAACTGCTGCTCCTTGCAGAAGATGGCGCGAACCTGGTCCTTCGCAATCTCCCTCTCGTCGTGATTGCTCGAGGAAAGTTCTGGGTGAACAACCACGCCCATATTCTCAAGCCGCGTCGCGGCAACCTCGAGTTCCTCGCGTACTTGCTCGAAAGCTACCGCTACGACCCATGGATCTCTGGTGCGGCTCAACCCAAGCTGACGAAAGACCGCCTCATGAGTGTGGCCATGGCCGTCCCGAAGCGGGCTGAGCAGGACAGGATCGTGGATTGGATCGCGGCTGAGACAGAACCCCTCAGCACCGGGATTAGTCAAGCCCGACACGAGGCCGAGCTGCTGCGTGAATGGCGTGTCAGGCTAGTTGCCGACCTGGTCACCGGCAAACTCGATGTGCGCGAGGCGGCGGTGGAATTGCCCGACGAGGTCGAGGATCCTGAGCCGCTCGACGACCCGGAGGCTCTAGCGGAGGGCGATGAGTCCGGCGATGAAGCTGATCTGGGCACCACAGCCGGAGAGGCCGAGGCATGACAACCGACACGAGCGAGAAGGGCCTCGAAAGCCTGATCGTCGCGTGGATGACCGGCGAGACCGCGCCGCCTGCGCCTACTGCTGACGCGCACGAGGCCCGTGCTCCGTACGGCGACGAGTGGGTCCTCGGCGACGCCCGCGACTACCTCCGCGAGTCGGCGATCGATCTCGCCCAGCTGAGCGCCTTCCTGCGGGAAACGCAGATCGACGCCGCCGACGCCTTTGACCTCGATGAAGATGGCCCGACGCGGCGCAAGTTCCTCGACCGCCTGCAAGGCGAGGTCTCGAAACGCGGCGTGATCGACGTGCTCCGCCACGGCGTGAAGCACGGACCCCACCAGCTTGACCTCTTCTACGGCACCCCATCGCC
>JADGOT010000195.1 GCA_017882805.1 Glaciihabitans sp.
CCGCCAGAGTGTCCACGTGGTACATCCAGGCTTGGATAGGAAATATCAACCCGTGCTACGAGGTGCAGGTGCGCGCCTCCGTCTACAACAACTACGGTCTTGCCGGCAACTATCAGATCGCGGCCTCGACCAATTGGGCGACGCTCAATATTCCGCAGTCGAACGCTCCTGGAACCTACGTGACTCACGCGTACCGCAGCCTGATCAAGGGCAAAGCCTGGAGCGCTTGGTTGAACATCTGATCGCGGCGGCACCATCCAATTTTTCGGCGCAGCTCGGCGGTGAAAGAATGACAGCATGGCCCACGAAGTCGACGAGTACGTCGCCAGCCTTCCAGAGCCGGAGCGCTCGCGTATCGCAGAAATCTACGCAGCCGCCCGGGCGATCGTTCCAGATGCGGTTGAGGGCGTCAGCTATGCCATGCCCGCGCTGCTTTACAAGGGCAAGGGCATCCTCGCCGTTATGAGCACAAAGAACCACATCGGCGTCTACCCGTTCGCAAACCTCGCGGAACTTGCGGACGAAGCCGAGCGGGCCGGTCTCGAAACCACGAAAGGCTCAATCCATCTGCGCGTCGGCCAGACGCTACCGAGCGAGTTGCTTCACCAGTTGTTGGTCCGGCGCGTCAGTCGCATCGACGACGCAAAGGGCGTCGCGTAGCGAGCAACCGAGCAGGATCGGAGAAGCATCCCGTTCGGCCCCCGTCCTAGAGTTGACGGCACGAGCCACCCATCGAAAGGGTCCCAGAATGAGCAACGCGTTTAGCAAAGAGGAGAAGGCCGCGATCAAGGCGGCCGCTCTAGAAGCAAAGGCCTCCAAGGATCTCGCCGATCTGTCCGCGGCCTGCGACGCGGCCATTGCCGGGATGACTGGCCTCGACAAGGAGCTCGCCACGATCATCCATGGGCTGGTGACGAAGAACACCGACCTCAACCCGAAGACCTACTACGGCATGCCGGCATACGCGAACGCGGAGGGCAAGGTCATCCTGTTCTTCCAGAACGCCTCCAAATTCAAGGTGCGCTATGCAACCCTCGGCTTCCAGCCGGATGCGAACCTCGACAGCGGCAACTTCTGGCCCAACGGGTTTGCCGTGACCAAGCTGGATGCCGACGACCAGAAGCAGATCCTCGCGCTGATCAAGAAAGCCATCAGCTAGCGTTGTGACCCGTGATCACCACCGTCATCGCTGGCAACCCCAAACCACTTTCTCGCACGCTCTCGGCGGGAGTTAATCTCGCCGAACTCATCACGGGCAGCGCACCAGATCACGTAATCGACGTGATCGCGCTCGGCCCTGGGCTGCTGGGGTGGGGTGATGCCACCGTCGCCGACGCGGTCGCGACCGCTAAGGCGAGCGACCTGCTGATCGTCGCGTCACCCACCTACAAGGGCAGCTACACGGGCGTACTCAAGCTGTTCCTCGATCAGTTCGAGACGGCGACCGGGCTCGCCGGATCTGTCGCTGTGCCGCTCATGCTCGGTGCAGGTCCCAGTCACGCGATGGCACCGGACCTGCTACTCAAGCCCGTGCTCGTGGAGATCGGCGCAACGGTGCCGTGCCAGGGACTTTATCTCCTGGACGGGACGGCGCAGGAGCCGGGGTCATCCGCAAGCTGGCGCGAGCGCTGGGTCCCCGATCTTCTGCGCGCAGCGCGACGCTGAGCATGGCAACCCTCTTTCAGCGTTCGACTATCGGCGCACTGCTCGCCGGCATCTTCGACGGTGACGAGACTGTTGGCGAGCTTCTGAAGCACGGCGACTTTGGACTCGGTACGTTTAACGCTCTCGACGGCGAGATGGTGGTGCTGGATGGCATCTGTTACCACGTGCGCTCCGACGGCAGCGCCGAACTCGCTGACCTTCAGGCCCACACTCCCTTTGCTGCCATCACGAACTTCACCGCCGAGCACAGCTTTCTCGTCCACGAATCCTCGACGCGCTCCGACCTCTCCCACCGCATCGACGTCGCTGGCCGGAGCGCCAACCTCACGATCGCGGTGCGCATCACGGGCCACTTCGTGCGCGTCAAGACGCGAACTGTCAGCGCCCAGACTCGGCCGTATCCGTCGCTCGACGAAGCAAGCCGCACCGAACTCGAGATCGAACTAGAGGATGTCGACGGCACCCTTGTCGGGTTCCGCACGCCCGAATTCGAGCACAGTATCGGAGTCGCCGGCTATCACCTG
The DNA here is from genome assembly GCA_017882805.1 of Glaciihabitans sp. Taxonomy (GTDB): domain Bacteria; phylum Actinomycetota; class Actinomycetes; order Actinomycetales; family Microbacteriaceae; genus Galbitalea. The sequence goes on from JADGOT010000195.1 coordinate 2,190, forward strand.
CACTTCCTCGACAACACGCGGACCCGTGGCGGTCACATGCTCGATTTCACTCTCGGTCGGGGCAGGGTCGAAATCATGGAGCTCACCGAGATCCACCTGAGTCTCCCAACGCGCGGCGCGTTCCTCACGGCGGATCTCGATCCGTCGGACGGTGCGGCCAAGATTCGCCACGCCGAGGGCACCTGAAACTGCCTATCATGGGCGAGTGTCGACAACTGATCCCGATGCCCGCGCCGCCCGAGTCGGTGCCGTTCTCCGTCCCGTCGCTCTCGTGGGTATTGCCGTGGGGTTACTCGCTGGCCCCGTCATCGCAATCTACGACTGGAACTTTCCCGCGGCAGCCCAAACCGGTGTAGTTCCATTCCTCGTATTCCTGTTCGTCTCCGTCGGCGCCGGGCTGCTCGCCTACTACGTGCCCGGCAAGCGCAGCGCTCTCGCCATCTCCGCGTACATCGTCGCCTACGTCGGCGGCCTGTTCCTGGTCATGACGTCGGGTCTCGAATGGAACGAGAAGAACGCCACCGACATCAGGAACAGTCTCATCGCGGTCGTTGTCATTTACGCCGTCGCGATCCTGCTCGTTGGGTTGTACATCCAGCGAGATATCAACGCCAAGGAAACCAATGCCAACGGCGTCGATACGACCGCGACCATCACTTCGGCCGGAGTCGACGGGATGGTCAACTACGTGCAACACCAACGGCTGACGCTCAAGTTCACCGACGATAAGGGGGTCGATCGCTGGGTCAAGGTTGGCCGCACGGGCGGCGGGTACAGCGTCGGCGACACCCTGCCGCTCCGCTACAACCCGAAATACCCCGGACGCAAGCGCGCCATCGTCGTGGGCTACTAGCGGCCGATCCCGCTACTCGCGCCAGCGCGCACCCGACGATGACCGGATGATGTGCAAGAGGATCGAACGAAGCGCATCCGGGTCACCGAGATCGGGAAACATTTCGGCCTCGAGCGTGCGGGTACGCTGCCACACTCGGTGTCCTGCGTCGGTACGGGCAACCACGTGTCGTCGCCGATCGGTGGCATCTGGCGTGCGCGCAACGAAGCCCTCGCGTTCCAGCCGCTCGATGGTGCGCGACATGGTCTGATTCTCCACACGAGCACGCTTCGCCAATTCCGTCTGACTGAGCGATCCTCCCTCGAGCAAATGCAGCGCTATCAGACCGGCGTGGGTCAACCCCTGCTTCTCGAGCGCCTCCGCCCACGCGTTTTCCACTAGGCGGGCGGCGGTCGAGAGCAGTCGGCCGGTGGGCCAATCGGCCATCGGGTCCGCAGCAGTCATGGATAGCACCGTACGGCAGATCGTGCCTACGGTGTCGGCACCGGTACCGGAACCACCGGTGGCGGCGCGGCGGGCGGCGGCAAACCGCTCGAGCCAGGCGGACTTCCAAAGGAGTGGCCACCCTTGACCAACGACGGATCCGCGGCGGCGAATGCGGGAGCGGCGCCAAGGTACGCATCCACGTTCGACATCACAGCGCGGAACACCTTGTGTCGAATCAGAGCAGCCAGTGTGCCACCGACGGAAATCTTTCGCAGTTGCTGGGTTCCCGAGATGTTTCCGATCCACACCGCTGACGTCGCCTTGGTCGTTGACGCGACGATCCAGGTGTGCAACGAGTTGTTGGTGGTACCCGTCTTGCCCAAGAACGCGTTGCCGTCATTCGGGTTCGCTGCCGAACCGGTGCCACCCTTCATGACGCCCTGAAGCGCCAGTGCCGCCGTATTCGCGATATTCGCGGGAATCGCCTGATGGCAGTTCCCGCTCTGTGCGCCGAGATTCTTTCCGCCGGGGCCGACCAGTTTTTCGACCGCAACCGCGGAGCAGTAGTTGCCCTGGTTGGCGACCGCGGCGTAAGCGGCCGCGAGAGTCATCGGCGCAAGCGAGTTGTCACATCCACCGATGACACAGGACGGAAGAACGCTCAGCGGCTGGCCGTTCGCGTTGTGAATCCCGAGCGACTGCGCCATATCGCGGATATCGCACAGGTCGAGTTTCGACGCCATCTGCAGGAACACCGAGTTGATGGAGTGCGCGGTCGCCTGAAGGATCGTCGTCGACCCCTGCTCGTTCTCATCGTTCTTGAACGTGTATGCCGGCCCGCCGAGCTTCTTGCCGCACGCCGTGAAACTCGACATAGGGATCGACCGGACGCTCGCGTCGAACGAGTCGGTCAGTTTGTGCCCCTGCTGCAGCCACTCCAGGAGCGTGAACAGTTTGTAGGACGAGCCCGGCTGGAACCCGCTCGACCCACCGTTGTTTCGGTCGACGTTGAAGTTCACCGCAGTCGCCGTGTAACCGCCACCGTTCAGGGTGTCGTCATAGGTCTTGTTTTCTGCCATGACGAGGAGATGACCCGTGCCCGGCTCGATGGTGGTCACCGCGCCGCCAAAATTGAATCGGGTCTCGTCCGCCGGAACGAGCGAGGCGAGGATGCCGGTCGCGGCATCCTGCAATTGAGTGTCGAAGGTTGTGTAGACGTCATAGCCGCCGACCGCCCATGCGGCCTCGCGCGCCGCTTTGGTCTTGCCGAGCTGGGTGAGGTTGTCGACGTCATTGACCGTGTAGTCGCAGATCCAGCGGTACGAGACTGCCGCGGCCAGGCATCCGCTCCGCACGGAGGACGGATTAAGGAACTTTGCATCCACCGGAGTGTTCTTGCCCGACTCGTACTGAGCTTTCGTGATGTCCCCAGCGCTGTACATCCGGCCGAGAATGAAGTTTCGCCGCGTCTCGTTTGCCTTGTAGTTCGCCTTGTTCCCGAGCGAACGAACCGACGGGTCCTGAACAATCGCGATCAGGCTCGCTGCCTGTACCGGAGTGACCTTCAGGGCGGTGGTGGAGAAGTACGCCTGCGCGGCTGCCTCGACGCCATAGTTGTTTCCACCGAAGTTCGCGATGTTCAGGTACGCGTTCAGGATTTGCTGCTTCGAGTACTCCTTCGAGATCCCGATCGCGAGGCGCATTTCTCTGAGCTTTCGCGACAGGGTGCCTTCGGTCGCCGCCTTGTATGCGGCTTTTCGTTCGCTGACGGTCTTCAGCTGCAGCGCATCCTCGGTCTGAATGTTTCGCACAACCTGCATCGCGATCGTCGACGCACCACTCTGAACGGATCCGGCGCCGACGTTGCTTGCTGCGGCACGCACGAGCGAAGGAACGTCGACCCCGCCATGCGTGTAGAAGTTCTTGTCCTCGCCATCGACCGCGGCATCCTTCAGGTACGGCGAGATCTTGTCCCACGCATCTGCTTCACGGTTTTCGGCATACACCGTGGCAATTTGAACGGGACCGGAGGGGCCGTTCGCAAAGATGCGGTTGCGCTGAGGGAGTTGCCCAATCTGAATCGCTCCAGGCAGCCCCTGAAAGATGCCCACTGTCTGCCGTGCTGTCATGCCGGTCATTGCGAGACCGGGCGTGATAGCGACCGTGCACAGAATGCCGGCGATGATGCTGAAAACGACAAAACCGAGCACTGCCTGCCACTTGTTGGGCGTCTGCTTTGTTTGACCGGCCGACTCGAGCGGATGGCGCCAGTCGCGCATGCCAATACCCGGGGGCGGCACGTCTTGCCACTGCACTGCCCTAGACGTACCGGTCTTTCCCATGCTCATGACGATAGCTCGTGAACCTGAATGAAGTCAGGCCTTGTAGATTACGTTCTCGCGGGCTAGTTAGATGGCGAGAATGCTCGCAATCGGTCGAATCGTCAGCCGGCGGCAACAATCTCGAGCAGAGCGGTGCCATACGCTTCAAGCTTCTTTTCGCCCACGCCACTGATTTGGGCGAGTTGATCGAGCGACACCGGCTTGGTCAGCGCGATGCCTCGAAGGGTTGCGTCGCCGAAGATGATGTACGCGGGAACCGCCTGTTCACGTGCTTCGCCGGCTCGCCACTCGCGGAGCTTCTCAAACAGTGGCGCCGCCTCGGCGGGCACGGTCGCGGCGACCGCTGACTTCTTGGCAGCCTTGGCCGCGCGTTCAGGCTCGCGACGCAGGGAGACCCGACGAGTCCCATCGAGAACGCCAGCGCTTGCCTCAGTCAATACGAGCGTGCCGTAGCCGTCCGAGTTGACGCCGAGTAGCCCCTGCGCGAGGAGCTGCCGCACTACGCCGCGCCATTCCTGCTCGCCGAGCTCACCACCGATTCCGAACGTGGACATCGAGTCGTGGCCCTGCTGTTCGACGCGGGCGTTCCGCTTGCCAAGCAGGATGTCGATGATGTGCTGCGCTCCAAACTTCTGATTGCGCTCGCGGGCAAGGCGCACGACTGTCGAAAGCAGTTTCTGCGCGGGGATCGTGCCATCCCAACCCTCCGGTGGATTGAGGCAGGTGTCGCAGTTACCACAGGCTGTCGACGATTCGCCGAAGTATGCGAGCAGCTGCACGCGGCGGCACTCGAGTGTCTCGCAGAGCGCGAGCATCGCATCGAGGTGTTGCGAGAGGCGCAGGCGATGCGCACGGTCGCCCTCCGACGAGTCGATCATGCGTCGCTGCTGCACCACATCCTGAAGCCCGTACGCGAGCCAGGCGGTCGACGGTAGGCCATCGCGGCCCGCCCGGCCGGTCTCCTGGTAATAGCCCTCGACGCTCTTGGGCAGGTCGAGGTGCGCGACGAAGCGCACGTCTGGTTTGTCAATTCCCATACCGAACGCGATGGTGGCGACCATGACGATGCCGTCTTCGCGCAGGAACCGCGACTGGTTGCGCTGACGCACCGACGAGTCGAGACCGGCGTGGTACGGGAGCGCAGGGATACCATTTTCGACCAGGAACTCCGCGGTCTTCTCGACGGACGCCCGAGACAGGCAGTAGACGATTCCTGCGTCGCCAGGGTGTTCGCCCCGGATCAATGCGAGGAGCTGCTGCAATGGCTGGTTCTTCGGCTCGATGCGGTACTGGATGTTCGGCCGATCGAAGCTCGAGACGAATTGCGCAGAACCGCCAAGGTCGAGCCGACGCACGATCTCCTGATGGGTCTGCTCGGTTGCAGTCGCGGTGAGTGCGATGCGGGGAACGGATGGCCAGCGCTCGTGCAGCACGGACAGCTGGAGGTAGTCCGGCCGGAAGTCGTGTCCCCACTGCGAGACACAGTGCGCTTCGTCGATGGCGAAGAGCGCGATGTTCGCCCGATCGAGGAGGTCGCCCGTGGAGTCCATCCGAAGTCGCTCGGGGGCGAGGTAAAGAAGGTCGAGCTGGCCGGCGAGGAACGCCGCCTCCACACGCATCCGCTCGGCGCCGTCCTGGGTGGAGTTGAGGAACGCGGCGCGAACACCCAGCGCCGACAGCGCATCCACCTGATCTTGCATGAGCGCAATGAGGGGAGAGATGACGACGCCCGTGCCCGGGCGAACGAGAGCGGGGATCTGGTAGCACAACGACTTGCCACCACCGGTCGGCATGAGAACGAGTGCGTCGCCCCCACCAATCACCTGCTGGATGATCTCGGCCTGCTGCCCGCGGAACGAGTCATAGCCAAAGACCCGGTGCAGGATCTCGAGGGCGTCTGTGTTGGCGGCGGCTGCGGTGTCGATTGTCGTCATGGTGTCAGAGCACCCTAACGCCGGGCGCCGACTTCATCGCATCGTCCGCAGAGAGCAGGACCATGTCATTGCTCAACGCCTGCGCGACAAGCATGCGATCGAATGGGTCACGATGCTCCCAATCGAGCGACCCGGCGAGTGACGCATGCTCCATCGTGACAGACAGGGTGTCGAACCCAAATTCGACTGCGACGGGGCCCACGGCGTCTTCAAATTCGAGCTTTTTGATTCGCTTCTTTGTTTCGATTTCCCAGGCAGTAACGGCGCTCACGTGCACACTGTTCGACTCACTCACAATTGCATCGATCCAGTTGGCGCGAATGGACGAGCTCGCCTGGGCCCACCAGAGAAAGACATGGGTGTCCAACAAGAGGCGGGTCATTCGCGGGTGCCGAACAATCGCTCGACCTCTTCGTCGGGCGCGAACCAATCGACCTCTGCCATGACGGTCCATTGAGCGCGGTTGGCGCCAAGGTCGATTGACCCTGGCAATGGACGCCGCTTCTTTGCTTCGACGGCTACTAGCCGAAAACGCGGCTTGCCATGCTTCGTGACCACAATCTCTTCGCCTGCGGCCGCGCGCTCGCCCAGCTCGGAAAGATGGGTCTTGGCGTCATAGAGGCTGACAACGGTCGGGGGAATCGGGAGCGCGCTCATGAACCTATTGTCCCAAACTTTAGTCAAATTGACCAAACGTTATCCACAGCTAGCCAACGCGGTCGTAGGACTCCCGGAGCCAGCCGACGAGCTGGTCATCCAACTCAGCACCGGCCATGAGTCGCACTCGATGGGTGCACATGGCGTTCCAGTTGCCGGATGCCGTCAGCCGATCGGTCACGGGCTCGCCCTTGAGCTTGAGGCCGACATCCATTCGGGTCGCCGTTGTCGCTACGACGGCAAACTTCTTGCCCCCGCGAACGATGCCGATGTAGGTGTCGGTTGGCTGGAGCGCAACGTCCGAACCGAACTTCATGACCTTCGACATGAGCTCGTCCCAGGTGAGCTGCCATGACGCCTTCGGCCCGGCGAAGAATTTGTCAATCGCCTGCTCTTTCGTCGGCTGCTCAAGGAGGCGCTCGCGAAAGACCGAAATAAGCGCCATCGAGTGACCGGGCCCGAGGTCGAAGTCCTCCTTCAACCACTTCTGAATCGGCCCCGCCTTGATATCGCCGACCAGCAGACCCTTCTCCGCCGCGATCTTCTGGAAGTCGTCCGGATCCATCCCGGTCTTCGCTTTGATGGTGTCGATGTAGGCCTGAAACGTCATGGCAGCAGGGTACTCGCGGCGC
>JADGOT010000020.1 GCA_017882805.1 Glaciihabitans sp.
TCAACCCGGAGTTCAAGTCCGCTGACGTGGCCCTCGTGGTCGGCGCGAATGACGTCGTCAATCCCGCAGCCAAGACCAGTCCCGGTTCGCCCATCTACGGAATGCCTATTCTCGCGGTGTCCGACGCCCGACAGGTCGTCTTCCTGAAGCGATCGATGCGACCTGGCTTCGCGGGCATCGAGAACGAACTGATGTATGAGCCCCAGACAACGCTGCTGTTCGGCGACGCGAAGGACTCCCTGAGCAAGGTTCTCGCTGCAGTAAAGGGGATGTAGGCCTCTTCGTGGGGCGGGCACGCAGCCTGCGGATGGGAGGATGGGGGATCATGACCGACAACACCCCGACCACCCAGGTGCGTCCGGCGACCGAGGGTTGGTCGCAGCAGCTGGATGCGAGCGGTCGGCCGCTGCTTCAGTTTGCCTCTCCGCGTCGCAAGCAGCCCGAGAAACACCTCGCGGATCTCGACCTCGCCGCCCGCAAAGCCCGCGCGATCGAACTCGGAGTACCCGCCTTCCGCGCGACCCAGCTCTCGACCCACTACTTTTCGCATTACACGACCGATCCGGCGGCCATGACCGACCTGCCGGCCGAGGGTCGCGAGGCACTCGTTTCTTCGATGATGCCACCGCTCCTGACCGAACTTCGGCAGCTCGGTACCGATGGCGGCGATACGCTCAAGTTCCTTTGGAAGCTGTTCGATGGCGCGCTCGTCGAGTCGGTGCTGATGCGGTACCCCGGACGCATCACGCTCTGCGTTTCATCCCAGGCCGGCTGTGGCATGAACTGTCCGTTCTGCGCGACCGGGCAGGCCGGACTCACCCGCAACCTCTCTTCTGCGGAAATCCTCGATCAGATCGTTCAGGCCAACCGCGCGATAGCGGCGGGCAAGCTCGGCGGCAAGCGTCGCGACGGCGGTAACGACGCCGAGCGGGTCACCAACATCGTGTTTATGGGTATGGGCGAACCGCTTGCCAACTACGCGCGCGTGCTGACCGCCGTGAAGCGGATGATCGCGCCAGCGCCCGAGGGACTCGGAATGTCGGCGCGACGCATCACCGTCTCGTCCGTCGGACTCGTGCCCGCGATCCTCAAGTTTGCCGACGAGAACCTGCCGGTTCGGTTCGCGCTCTCGCTGCATGCACCCGATGACGAACTTCGCGACGAGCTGATCCCCGTGAACTCGAAGTGGAAGGTGGACGAGGCGCTTGATGCGGCGCGGCACTACTTCGAGGTCACCGGTCGCCGAGTCTCGATCGAGTATGCGCTAATCAAGGACATGAACGACCACGCCTGGCGTGCCGATCTTCTGGCCGAGAAACTCAACGCGCGCGGTCGCGGCTGGGTGCACGTGAATCCGATCCCGCTCAATCCAACGCCGGGCTCGATCTGGACGGCATCCGATCCCGCCACCACCGCGGAGTTCGTTGCCCGCATCGAGGCGGCAGGCATCCCGGCGACGCTGCGTGATACCCGCGGCAAGGAAATCGACGGCGCATGCGGGCAGCTCGCGGCGAGCGAGTAGTCGCCTAGCTCCAGCGGTGGATGTCGCCGCGCTGGCTGAGAAAACGCAGCTGCGCATCCGTCATGGCTTCCACGTATGGCGCGACGGGGGCACCGTTCTCGCCATAGGTCGCCGATGCCACCTGGCCTAGTGACGGAGTGCGACCAGACCGGGCAAGCTCTGTGAACACCCTCACGAGCTGAGCCAGGCGCTCCTCGCGATACTCGGCGTTGTGCGTTGCCCACGCGCCCACGCTGGAAAACGAGGGACCGTGCCCCGGGAACCCCTTGCGGCCGAGGAGACCGCCAAGCCGCTTCATGCTCTCGAAGTAGTCGGCCAGCGACCCGCTGGGCGGCGCGATGATGGTCGTACTCCCGCCCAGAAGCGTGTCGCCCGTGAAAATGCCCTGCGGGATCACGAGGCACACCGAGTCACTCGTGTGCCCCGGAGTCGCGATTACCGTGAGCAGCCATCCGGCGGCCAGGATGTCGTCGCCATCCGTGAGCGGGGTCGTGCCAGCGGCGAGCTCGGGGAGCGCCGCGTAGACAGGGATGTCGAACTCGGCGGCAAGCTCCGGCGCGGCCTCGGTATGGTCGGCGTGCTGGTGGGTGAGCACGATCGCCGCTGGTCGTCCCAGCGACCGGATCGCAGCGAGGTGCTCGGGCAGCGGTGGTCCCGGGTCGATCACGATGGTCGCGTCGGCAGACCGACCCGTGAGCACCCACGTGTTCGTGCCGGTTAGAGAGAGCAACCCCGGATTGTTCGCACGCACACGATGGATTCCCTCGCCCGGGTCTACAGGCGACTCCTCGGGGGCAACGGATATCTGCACCAGCCCAGTCTGGTGCGTGCTGTGCGAGACAGACATCCGTAGCGCGATTTGGATCGAATTAGTTGGAGCAAAAGTGACACGGCTCGCCAGATCGGCCTGGGGTGCCCGAATCTAGACTGAGGGAGTCCTCACGGATTCGAGAACGATGAATGGGATGCGCATGAAGATCGCGGTGCTCGTAAAGGAAGTTCCAGACACCTGGGGGGATCGCAGCATCGACCCGGTGACGAAGAGGGTCGTACGCGGCAAGGATCTCGTGATCGATGAGATCAACGAGAAGGCTGTCGAGGCTGCTCTTCTTGTGAAGGAGGCCAACTCCGGAGCAACGCTCACCGTGGTGACGATGGGCCCCAAGAGTGCTCTCGACGCGCTGCGCAAGGGCCTTGCGATGGGCGCGGATGACGCCATCCACATTCTCGACGACGGGTTCGCGGGTTCGGATGCCGTACAGACATCGGCGGCGCTCGCGGCGGCGCTCGGTTCCCGCGGGTTCGACCTGGTGGTGACGGGCAACGAGTCGACGGATGGTCGCACTGCCGCGGTCCCCGCCATGCTTGCCGAACGGCTCGGTGTCGCACAGCTCACCTTCCTTCGCACCCTCGCAGTTAGTGGCGGCACCGTGAGCGGTGAGCGACTGACCGAGGACGGCCATCTCGAAATCAGCGCCGATCTTCCCGCCCTGGTCTCGGTGACCGAGCAGATCGCGGACGCGCGCTATCCGAACTTCAAGGGACTGATGGCGGCCAAGAAGAAGCCGGTCGCGACGCTCACCGTCGCCGACCTCGCAATCTCCACCGGTGATGCCGGCGGCGCGAACTCGTGGTCGGTAGTCGAGACTGTCACACCCCGCCCGGCACGGGAGGGCGGAACAGTCATCACCGATGACGGCACGGCCGGTACCCAGATCGCCGACTTCCTCGCCAGCGCGAAACTGATTTAGGAGAAACCGTGTCTCACGTACTTGTGCTCATCGACCTCGTCGACGGAAAGCCCGCCGCGGCAACGACGGAACTGCTCGCTGCGGCGGCGCAGCTCGGCGACCCCGCAGCGGTGGTCGTGGGAAGCCGGGACCTGGCAGCCGAACTGGGCAAGCTGGGCGCGAAAACCGTCTTCGTTGCAACAGTCGCGGGTGCCGATGCGCTCCTCGTCACGCCGCAGGTGGCGGCCCTAGAAGCGGCCGTAGCTGCCGCGAATGATGTGTCAGCGGTGATCGTGGGCAACTCACTCGAGGCCAGAGAGGCCGGAGCCCGGGTTGCAATTCGAATCGGCGCCGCGTATCAAAGCGATGTGGTCGGCTTCACAACCGGAGCCGCCGGAATCGTCGTCACGCAGCAGGCCTTTGGTGGATCGTTCACCGTAACGAGCATTGCGGGACGCGGAATTCCGGTTATCTCTCTGCGACCACACTCGATCGAAGGCACGGCCCCCGCGGGTGCAGGCGCCGTGACGGAGCTGGATGTCTCGGGCGACTCGGCCCCGACCACGAAGATTGTTGCGCGTCACGAGCAGGTCGAGGCATCCGAACGACCGGATCTGCAGTCGGCCGACGTAGTTGTGTCGGGTGGACGGGGTCTGGGCTCCAAGGAAAACTTCGTGCTGGTCGAGCAGTTGGCGGATGTCTTTGGCGGAGCGGTCGGGGCGAGTCGCGCTGCCGTTGACGCTGGCTATACCGAGCACAACACACAGGTGGGCCAGACCGGCGTCACGGTGTCGCCGAACCTCTATATTGCGCTCGGCATTTCCGGGGCGATTCAGCACCGGGCCGGCATGCAGAGCGCCAAGACGATCATCGCCATTAACAAGGACGGCAGTGCGCCAATCTTCGACATCGCCGACTTCGGTGTCGTCGGGGACGTGTTTACCGTGGTCCCCCAGTTGATCGAGGCGGTCAAGGCGAAGCGGTCCTAACCTTCGACCAGCACTAGCGGCGCACGTTTCCCGTAAGCGACGCCATCGAGGCGAGGATCGTCGGCCGGACGGCGATCCAGGCCGCCACCATCAGAACAACCGAACCGGCGAAGATGCCGAATCCGATCCAGTTCTGATCGTCTCGACCGGCGAACATATGGTTGAGGTTTCGAAGCGCACCCGTCGCCAGTACCAGAGTGACGTGCACGACCGTGAACGCGACGAAGTAGATCATCACGGGGAAGTGAATCTTGCGGGCGACCGCGACCGGGTAGATTCTGTCGATCTTCTGGAAGCGCAGCGCGAGCCCCGGCACCATGCGCACGCCCGTCAGGATCGCCAGCGGCGCCGCAATAAAGACGGTGATGAAATAGGTAAGCAGCTGCAGCGCGTTGTAGTTGGACCAGCCGTCCTCGGTGGGCCAGTTGAGTGACGCGTACTGGATGCCCGCCGAGATCGCGTTCGGGAAGACATCCCAGTGCACGGGGATGAGGCGAACCCACTGTCCGGTCACAAAGATGAGCACGTAGAACAGCACGCCGTTCAGTATCCACAGGATGTCCACCGTCAGGTGAAACCAGACGCTGAGGCTGATCCGGATGGGCGGGTTCTTGGTCGTGATGAGCCCTTGGTTCTTGCGCGTCCAGTAGGCCGGTGGGCGGCGAATCGTGCGGATCTGCAGACCGGTGCGAACGATCAGTAGAAGAAAGAACGCGCTCAGGAAGTGCTGCCACTCGAGCCAGGCGGGGAAGCCAACGGGAGCGGAGGACGGAAGCTCGGAGTGCCCTGGGTAGGTCCTCAGGAAGGAACTGCCAGCGTCGCTCGCGCGAAATGCCTGCGCCGCGAGGACGATCCCGGCACCTACCACCAGGATGATCGGAACGATCCAGATGAGCTTTAACCAGGGGCTGCGATCGCTCTTATTGGCTGTCGGGGTGCTCATTCAGGGGCCTCTCGGTGTCATTCCAACAATAGCGCCGACCCACTGACCTGCTCGGCGTAGGGTCGAGCGGGAACGAAGGATCACCATGACCGATGACGCTCCGCCCGCATCCTCGACGCTTCTGCTCTTGCGCGACGACCCATTCGAAGTGCTCATGGTTCGCCGGAATTCCCGCGGCTCGTTTGCGTCCTCGCTGGTCTTTCCCGGTGGAGCGATCGACCCTGACGACAAAGGCGATGAGTGGGCGCCATTCGTCGAGGACTTTGTGGACTTCGGCGTCGAGGAGCGGGCACGGCGTATTGGTGCCATCCGCGAGACCTGGGAAGAGACATCGATCCTGGTTGGGGCATCCGGTGGCGGGGTCGAACCGGAGGGCCAGCTGACGGGGCTTAGCTTTCGTGAGTTTGTGGTTCAGTCCGGCTTGCGCCTTCGGTTGGGCGCTTTGACGAGCCTCGCGCACTGGATCACGCCGGTCTCGGAGCCGCGGCGGTTCGACACCCGATTCTTCGTCGCGCCGGCTCCGGATGGTCAGCTTGCTGTTACGGACGGCATCGAGATCGTGGGCGCCACGTGGGTGAGTCCGGCGGAAGCGGCGGCGGCGGCGCGGCGCGGGGAGTCGCCCATCATCTTCCCAACGCTGATGAACCTCGATCGCCTTGCCGAGAGCGACGGGGTCGAGGGTGTCATCGCTGCGGCGCTCGCTCGACCACCGTTCACGGTGCAACCGGTCTTCGAGCTCGACGCGAGCGGTGCCCGGGTCATCGTGATTCCCGCGGAGGCGGGCTACGCCGTCACCCGCTATTCGCCGTGACGCGAGCCTAGGATCAGTCGCATGGCACTTCTACACCGAGCGGATCTCGTCCCCAGCAAACTTGACCTGGTTGGGGCGTGGGCGCCACAGCAGTCGTGGTTCGAGGGCGACGCTGCGGGCCCATTTGTGACGGTCGCGTCCTTCCGATTTGACGATCCGGATGGCCAGGTCGGCGTCGAGACACTCCTTGTGCGCGCTGGCGACGGACCCGTACTGCAGATCCCGCTGACCTACCGCAACGAGGAGCTGCCGGGTGCCGAAGAGTGGTTTCTGGGCACGATGGAGCACTCGGTGCTTGGTACGCGATGGACTTATGACGCCATGGGCGACGCCGTCTACCGGAACGAACTAGCTCGCGCCATCCTCACCGGTGGCACGCAGGTCGAGCTCTGGATCGAGATCGATGGCGTGATGACCCTGCGCGAGCCCACGGCCAGAGTCGTCGGTAGCGGCACCGAACAGGACCCGGACCCCCGCGCGGCGACGGTAGAGATCGTCCGGGTCCCCAGGGCCGGCGTCGCTGCACCACTCGTACTATCAGGCACCTGGACGGATCATCCCGAGCCGACCGTCTTGGCGACCGCGAGGGTGGTCCCGTAAGTTCGACGCGTGACCAGCCACGAGCCGGCGATGACGAGCACGAAGCCCACAATCGTCCACACCGTCACTTGCTCGTCGAGCAAGAGGGCGCCAACCACGATGGCCACCGCGGGGTTGATGTAGGTGATGGCGGTAGTGCGCACGGGCCCGACTTCGGCGATCAGCGCAAACAACAACACGAAGGCGATGGCGCTACAAACGACGGCGAGGA
>JADGOT010000196.1 GCA_017882805.1 Glaciihabitans sp.
CGCCTGCCGCCGACTGCCCGGATGGCGTTCATGGCGCAGTGTTCGCCACCATGCACTACGGCACTCTCATCATGCTGATGGGAGCCAACCCGCCGCATGCACGGCACGACAGCGTCTTTGACTGCCCGGTGACCACCCCGACTTCAGGACAGATCCCGGTCGACGTCATTACGAACATCCCGGCCGACGTCACTCTGACCTACTGGCCCCTTGACGGTTCTGCGGCGGCGCAGAGCGTCGTGCTGCACGGCGCCCCGTCTGACCTGGCCACCTGGAACTCGTACTATGCCTCTCATGGCAGCACCTACGACTACAACGAGTTTTATCAGCACTGCACGACGCTGAGCGGTATTCACCCGAACACCGACTATGTCACCTCGTCGATTGCGCTCGACACATTTGGGCGAACATCAGACCCTGTGCTCGGCAGCTTCACCAATCGGCCGGCTCCGACGATTCCGAAGATGATGGCGCTGCCGCTGACGAACAGCGCTGTTTACGCATCCATCCCATTCCACCGCGCCGACTCGACGCCGGTCGTCAAGGCATGGGTTGTCACGCCGGGTTCTCCCGCCGACTGCTCCAGCTTCGACCAGAGAGCGCAGGAACTGCGGATCACGCAGGCCGAAGGCGTCTACCAGATGAGCGATCAATACATGCGCGCAAACAACTACCAAACCGACTACAACCAGCGCGTCGTTGACATCTTCGAGGCGCCGGAAGGATCGACGATCGTCATCTGTGCGCGAACGTTCAACAGGTCCGCGCCCAGCTGGGACCAAACTCGCCCGACTTCCCAGCAATTCGTGAGCCTGCAGAGCCCGGACGCGGCGGTTCCGATTGTGACGGTCAAGCGCCTGCACCTTCTAAAGGCGGTGTCGGGAGATGACATCTCGTTCACCGGTACCACCCAGTTCGGGTCATACTGCGGTGGCCCCTTCTCGAACGGCATGGCGGAGCCTCCCGCGCCCGCTGCTGCGGGCGCCACGGTGAATGTCAACCGGGTGCTGTGTGACTCGCGCCAGTCAGGCGGCGGGGATATCACCACCGTCGGCGCTACAGGCAACATCGTCGTGAGCACGTCGACGTACACCCCCGGGCACAGTTACACGAGCCGCGCAACGCTTCCGCTCTCCCGATACGCCTGCGTCGGCGCTTGCCCGACGCTCCCTCCAACCCTCGATTACACGATCCCGCTCGCGTCACCGGCGCCGTATCGACCGATCGTCAGCTGCTCGGATCCGAGCGGATGCTCGTACCCGGCCAGCGACAACCAGACTGGCAGCGCGGACCTCGAGGTGACCTGGGCTCGCGGCAGTAGCAACGGCCTCGCGCACTGGTCGGTTGGACTCCCCGACAACACGCTCACGCCGCCGCCAGTGCCAGACACTCCACGACTCGACCTCAACGTGTCGGCGACTTCGGTGCTCGACGCCACCGGCTTCAGCGCTGGAGCAGGCATCCCGATCCGTGTCGATCGTCACGTCACGTATCGCCTGACGCTGTCGGGCGACTGCTTCGCCTCTGGGGCACTCACGACCTACACGGGTCAAACCGGCGCGCTGTCGAACTCGGTCTCATCGACGGTGCAACAGGTGACCGGGCTGTGCCCGAACACGGCATACGGGGTCACCCTCACGCTCACCGACGATCAGGGTCACTCCTCGACCTACTCGTCAGCGACCCCCGTGGATGCTGCGCACGTCTGGCCGCAGGCGTACTTCAGGACACCGTTCGACAGCATTCGCATTCATGCGACGTTCGAACTCACGTCGCCAGGCAACTACTACAAAGGCTGGTGGTCATCGGGCATCGATATGACCGCGAACGGCACCAACTCGAACTATGACGTGCGGTTTCCGATCGAGTGCTTCCACGCATCGACTCTGGCCGAGGGGATTTACAACCTCGGAAAGACGGTCACGGTTCCGCTGGCGTCAACTGTCCACCTCAATGTGAAATCGGGCACCGTTCAGGAGGCCCTGTACAACGGCGTCAACCACGACGCGGACTGCAGCTGGACCAGCCAGACCTGGCTCTTTCAGAACATCGTCACCGACCAGAGCTACACCGATCTGCAGCGGGGCGTAGTCCTCACCGCGCCGCATGATTCGGGGGACCCGTTCACTCTCCAGATGCACGTCTGGGCGACGAATGTCGGCATCCTGCCGTAGAACGGTTCCGCGGCCCGAAGTGTCCAAAGGCCGACTCCTGAATGATTTGACAAATTTCTCACGGCAACTGTCAACCTCACGGGGCGTGGTCTGCGTCGTAGAAGTATGAGTCCAAAATCATCGCAACTCAGTACAATCGCACCGCGCGAAGCGAGCAACCGTGAACCGTCGACGTGGGGGAAATTCCTCATGGGGCGCGGACACGGCCGCCCATATGCTGGGCGCATGAACCGACGTTTGCGGGTGCCGATCCTGATCGCGGTCTCCGCGCTGACCATCGGCCTCCTGGCCGCGTGCAACCCGGTGCCACCCCGGCACTCGCCCGATCCGATTGTGCATCCGCCCGTTGTCGCGACTCCAACGCCTGCAGCGCCCAGCGCACCAGCCATCGACTTTATTGCTATTACCGCGCACGACATCGGCGTCGCCGACACCACCGAGCGCCAGATCGCGGATTTCCCGTACACAATGGATCTCGCGACCGCAGCGACGGGTCTGGGGAACGCCATCGGGATCGCGCCAACAGTGACGCCGGTTGCCGCCACATCCTGTACTCCCGCGACGGCGATCTATTCGTGGCCAGGGTTTCGGCTCGTCGCCAAGCCAGAGGGCGTCACGTTCGATGGAAACTTCATCGTAGACGTCACTGCGGCGCACACCGATCACAACATTGGCTTGCTTGGTCCGTTCAACCAGGCCGTCGGTGACACGCTCACGCAGCTGCGAACAGCGGATCCCGCGGTCAGCACTGGTGCCGTCGGCGACGGAACAACTCAGGCCATCCTCGACCCTCAGGGAGACGATTTCTGGGGCGTCATCATGACGTTCAATGCAGCGGGCACGGCAACGGACATGGCATCGCCGGGCTTCTACCTGGGTGGCTATGACACGTGTGATTCCTAGTCGCATAGCTGGTTGGCTCCCAACGCGCGTACGGTAGGGAATACTCCCCGCCGATCTGGCGGCGAATTCTTGCGGTCGGGCATTGGCTCGGGCAATTGATCGTGAGCTGCAACGCGGGACGGTCACGTGTCACCGGGAGCCGGAGAAAATTTCTCTCGTTCGGATTCCAATCCGGACAGAAGTCTGAGTGCGCGATTTGTCGCTGAGCTGCCCATTAGTGGCGCTTCGATATCGGTGGTCGTCGAGAGCGGCCAGCAGTCGACTATCAGCGTCAGCGACGCTCTGGCGGCGAGGATTGACGACCTGCAATTCGCGCTAGGCGAGGGACCCCACTGGGATGCGCTTCGCCACGGTTCGCCCGTGCTTGTCCCCAATCTTCTTGCCGTTGGTGGCGAAGTCTGGCCAATGCTTACGAGCGCGATAACGGAGTTCGGGGTTGGCGCGCTCTTTGCATTTCCCTTGCGAACGGGCGCCGTGACCATTGGGGTCGTCGACCTCTATCGATCAACCGTTGAGCCATTGACTGAGCGCGAGGTGACGGAGGCAGTCGCACTCGCACGCGATGTTGCACCGCGCGCCCTGCAATTTGCGATCACACTCGCGAATGACGAAACGCCGCCCACCAACGGGCTTGCCGTCGAGATGAGGCGCGAGGTGCATCAAGCCACCGGGATGATTCTGGTGCAGCTCGAGATAGACGCCACGGAGGCGTTTGCGCGGCTCAGGGCGCATGCCTTCGCCAGCGGTATTACCATTCAGGAAGTAGCAAACGACGTCGTCCAGCGACGGCTCAATTTCCGGGACCTCCCGGAGTGACCGCATACGCGAATCGTTCGTCGCCAGAGAGGCGTGAGGCGCGCACCATGAGCACGGTTACAAGAGAGACGCGCCTTAACGCAGCGTTCGTCAAACTCGCTGACACCCTCATTGACGACTACGACATCGTTGACCTGCTCCACACGCTGGTCGAGGAATGCACTGCAATCTTTGATGTGCAGGCCGGCGGACTTATGCTCGCCGACGCGGACGGTCAGTTGCAACTTGTCGCGTCCACGAGTGAGAAAGCCGACCTTGTTGAGATCATGCAGCTCAACGCGGGTCAGGGGCCGTGTGTCGAATGTTTCAAGACAGGCAAACCCGTCGCGATCGCCGACATTGCCCACTCCGGAGACTCGTGGCCCGCGTTTCGGACGGAAGCGCTCAAGCAGGGCTTTCACTCGATCTATGCGACGCCCCTGCGGCTTCGTGGGCAAACGATTGGAACCCTCAACCTGCTGAGCACGAGCGTTGGTGATTTGAATGCACGCGACGCCCTCGCTGCCCAGGCACTGTCAGACGTCGCCACCATCGGCATCCTCCAGGAGAGACTCGCGAAGGAGCGTGGAATTGTTGCCGACCAGCTGCAGCGCGCCCTGGACAGTCGTGTCCTTATTGAGCAAGCCAAGGGTGTTCTGTCCGAGCTCGCTTCGATCAACGTGGACGAAGCGTTCAACGCGATGCGCGGTTATGCGCGTAGTCACAATATGCGGCTGCATGATGTCGCCGACGGCATTGTTGGCCGGACGATCAGTATCGTGCCCAGTGCGCTAGGGTAGCCTTGTTGCTCCAGACTCCCGGCAGCGTTTCTTACGCTGATTCAGGGAGCACCTCATGGCACCTAACCACTTCGCTTCAAGCTCTGGCTGACTCGTGTCTACCTTGGCTCCGTCGACGGCGGCGGAATGGCTCGAAGTAGTTCGCACCAGTAGAACCGACTGGCGAGTTTCGGATGCCCGACGGGAGTCGACCGACCCGGAACGTCTTCTGGGATTCGTCGAACGGCTAGGTCGCGCGCGTTTCGAGGTCTTATGGTTGACCGCACCGCTTCGTTGGGGCTACGTCGCGTCCCTGCCCGAGGCCATAGCCGCATTGCGTGATCGCGTTGAATTCACCGGGCTGCAGTTGTACATGCGCGAAGAACGTTCTCTTCGCCGAGGAGGCCCACGCCGATGGGAATATTGAACTACGGCGCTAGCGCGCGACACCTGATCGAGTTTGATGATCGCACGCTCTCGCATCTGCAGGTGGTGATCGGCGCGAAGCTTCGTCAACGGCAGCCATTCTTCCTTTCGTGGCTGGAATCCGCCGACGGCGGAAGCGGGCGGGGGAGCATTTGGATCGACGCGGCGATCCCGCTCACTTTTCACTACAAATCTTCCCAGCGATTCGCTATCAACCGAGAGTGGCTTGAAATTCTGATGACGTCGGCTAACTCGACGGTAGGCCTTCAACTCACGCTCGAGCCTGGGGAGCCGCTTCCACCAGCCGCCACGGTCAAGCTGGTCGACCATTGGCGGCCGGCGGATGAACTGGTGCGGTCCTAGCGGAGGTCACGCAATCGTGCCGCGACACCCCGTTCTCCCCCACTGCGCCGTTCGTAGGTCACCGCGATGACGAGAAGCACGGCGCCCGCAGTAGCTAGGGTGATCCACCACGAGGTCGCGCTGATGGTGTGACCGATCTGGGCGGCAAAGACCGTGATGTTCTCGAGCGGGAGCACGACTATTCCGAGCAGGAATGGTGCGCCGAGCTTTCGGAGCGAACCGATCAGAATAGATACGAGTGCGAGCGCGATCACCAGGATCGCGCGCAGCGTCTGTGGGTCAGTACCGGTCGCCAGGATGGACGGCAGGAATGTGACCACGATCCCCGGGGTCAGAAGTCGCCACGAACCAGTAAAGCCGGTCGGCCAGGAATTGAAGCTCCGCCCGACCCGCGTAGTTCCCCGCATTGCCAGGATACCGACGGCCAGCAGGGCTAGTCCGAGCGGCAGCGAAAACGCCTCGACCCGCAGAGCGCGATCGCTCCACCCGACGACGGCTGTGCACCACGCGACTGCGAAGAGCAGCCAGACGGGGGGAAGCGCGACCGCGCGAGTGCGAGAACGCACGGCCGTCGCGACCATGATGGCGAGCACAATGATGGTGAGCGAGAAAAGCGTCCAGATCGTAAGCCAGCCGCCGCGCACTGCGACGATCGGACCAAGCACCAGATAGAACGTTGCTGGGAGATACACCCACCGCCAGCGTCCGTTCTCGAGGCGGCGTGGTGTGACCAGGAATCGGGCGCCTACTGCGGCGATGATGGTCGCTGCCACACTGAGCTCCAGAACCGCGATCATGACAGGCTGATGGCGCGTGAGCCACACGGTGTCGAAGCCAAGCGCCACTCGTGCCGCCTCGACCGAACCGGCAGCTGCCGCAATGAGCCCGACCACCAGAGTTGGTGTTGAGAGCATTCCGAACCGCGAATCCACCGGGCGCCGCGCGGAGATCACTCCCAGCCCGACAAGTACGACCGCACCCGTGAGCAGCCCATAGGTGCGCCAGGGCGTAGCCCCGCCATTGCCCCACCCAGTCAGAACGACAAGCGAGGGCAGCGCGGCGCAGGCGAGCCCGACGGCATAGAGGCCGAGGCCCGGCAGCTTGCGCAAAACCGAGATAGCTCCAATGATGGCCGCCGCGATAGCGGGTGGAAGAAGGTAGGGCTCGAGCACCTGGATGCCCAGAGTGCCCCAGAAGCACCAGAGCGCACCGGTCCAACTGGCTGCGGCAACGATCCAGGCGTAGCGGCGGCGGGTGATTATGGCCGTGGCCGCGGCTCCGATACCGATGATGAGGAGCACGATCAGGCTCGTATTGAGCCCGGCAGCAGCACGCACCAGCGCGAGTAGAACCGCGATCGCTGCAGTGATCAGCGCAGAGATCTCGATCCACAGTTTGGCGATCCTGCTGTCCCCTTCGGACAGCCCACGACGACGCAGCGCCGCGCCGATCAGTTCAGTGCTCGGCAGCGTGCAGGCGACGATGACGGCGATGATCGGAAGGGTAATCGGTGAGGCGCTGACGCGCAGCACCTGCGCGCCCAGGCACACGACTACGACAGCCAGCGCAGGCACGAGAAGCCCAGCGGCCGTCGCGCGGAGATACCGGCTCAAGCCGGGTCGATTTGTGAGAACGAGGGTTAGTGCCAGGGCAAAAGTGACACCGGTCGAAAGTGCGGTCCATCCGCTGCGCACGAACAGCACGTCGACGATTCCGATGACAAATGGAACCGCGGTGACGATCAGGATGGCGTACCAGAACCGCGGGGAAATCCGTCGAATCAGCGTGACCGCCAGTGCCGTCGTTGATGCGAGTGTGGTGGTCAAACTGAAGATCGCAATGGTCTCAAGGTGTGCGAGCTGCAGGACGTGCGCGAACACGATGAGTGCGTAGGCGAAACCGATCGCGACGTGAAACGGCCGAAGCAGCGAGGGGACCGCGAGCGTGACGGCAACCCAGGTCACAACAACCGCAGTACCTCCGAGCTCGCTCAGCAGAGGGTTAGACCACGCGACAATGGCGGCGTGGAGAACCAGGAGATCGATGCCGATCAGCAGGGGTAACCGCACGGTCAGCCTCGCCAACCGCGCGCGCTTTATCCGGGCAATCACCAGGCCGAGAACGAGCGCGCCACCGAGCGCAATCCCAACCTGCTCGCGGTGGGACAGGGCGAGCCAGCTTGTGATCGAGATCAGAGCCGTCATGCCGAACGACAGAGCAAGTACGAGACTCACACTGCGGAATCGCGCCCGGATCTCGGGTGCCGATAGTGCCCATACTCCGCTGAAGCCCATCGCGGTCGCCGCGAGCCCGAGCGCGGCGGCGAAGCCGAAGTCGGCCGACACGAGCGAATCAAACGGCACGACATATTGCACAACGGCAGCGCCGAATGCCACGACCACGGTGCCAAGCAAAACAGTCACACTGCCTGCGAGCACAGCAGGGCGGGAGATTCGTACCCCAACCCGCGAAGACCGGATGGACGTCAGCATTGAAAGCACAACGACCGCGGCTGCGGCACTCGCCGGCGCCAGGGCTGTGAACCACACGGAGTCCGTTAGGCGAAGCTGGAGCACCAGCTCGAACGCCGCAAACGTAGCGAATCCACCGCTCGCGAAGCTCCAGAATCGCGGCAGTTCGTTGCGGGTGCTCAGGATGGCCAGTATGGCGAGAGCGGCAAGGGTGGCCGCAATCCGGGTCGCATTTTGCCAATCGGCGAGGCTGAGGAGTTGCGCGATCACGACCAGAACGACCAGGAGCTGGGCGATGGTCGCCATCCACCGATCCGCGCGTAACGCGCTATCGAATCGGGCGCGTAGTCGCCGGGCGAGCTCATGCGCACCAAGAGCCGCGAATCCCACCGCCAGATGGCCGAAAACCGCTGACCAGTGGGTGCCTGAGGCATAGCCGAACCACGCGGGCGCGGTGATCAGTCCGAGGCTCCCGAGCCACAGCCAGGTACGAATTCGCACCAGGATCGCGATCCCGATCATCACGGCGGCGCCGAAGACCGTGCCGATTCCGACGTAGATGAACGGGCTGACACCGTGTGGCGCATTGTGGGAGAACGCGTAGACGTCGAGAGCTACGAAGACCATGCCCAGGGCGCCGATTGCCTCGGCAGAGAACTGTAGCGTCATGCGCGCAAGCAGCCAGGCGCCGCCGAGGAAGACGACCGTGGTGACGGCAACGATGGTCGTGCGGGTAGCGAAGTTGGTGAGATCGGGGTTGAAGAACGTGAAGACGATGGCGGCAACCGCGAGTAGGGCGGCTCCGACAATCGCGAGCACAGACTGCACGCTGATCTGGGATCCCTCGCGCGGGGCAACCGTCGTGGTCTGCAGTGTCGGCGCGGCAGCAACCGGGACCGGTGACGGAGCGAGGGGCGGCAGGGTTGGCAGGGCGTCAACCAGGTCTTGGCGAGCGGTTAGCGCGGCGATGACCGCCTGAGACGCGTGCACGACCTGCACGGCGAGCGGCCCCGAGAGGTCGGCGCTGCAATTCGAGCAACGCCCGGTGATCGTAACCGGATAGTCACATCGAGGGCAGAGGTCGTGGCGCGCGAGGTAGGCGGAAGCGTTCGTGCTCCAGATCTTGCTCATGGCCGTCAGTCTATTGAGACTGAGCGTCGCTCAGGTCAGCCTTGTGAGTAAAACTAGTCAGTCTTGCGGTTGATGTTCTTTCGCAGGAATTCGACCACGTGCTCGCGGGTTTCGAACGCAGAATTCGGCGGAGATTCGCGCACCTCGTTTGTTAGCACGGAGTGTGCTCCCTTGCTGTAACCGCCTGTGTTACCGGTCGACGAGTCGAGTTCGATGACCTCAAAAGCATCGCCGAGCTTCTCCTTGATCGCAGCGAATCTCGAGCGCGGCGCGCTCGCATCCTCGCTGAACCGCAGCCCGAGCAGGCAGAGACCGTCCTTACCCGTGCGCGCGGCGATTGCATCCATTTCGTCGCCGGATGCGCCCGGATCGAGCCGGCGCGCGCGACTCGTCGGAAACGGCACAGCGGGCTGGCTGAGGACTGAGGCGAGCACCGATTCTTCGATCGCCGTAGCGAGGGCAAACCCGCCCGTGAAACACATTCCAATTACGCCGACACCCCGTCCAGGAGTTCGCGCCGCGAGGTCGGCGGCCACAGCACGAAGGAAGTCGGTGATCGGGCGGTGTGCGTTCAGGGCGAATGCCCGAAATTCGGCCGACACGCAAACGCGCGTCACGATACGCAGCGTATAACCCATTGTGCCCTCGCGCTCGGGCGTGCCAAATGGGGACGGAACCGCGACGGTGAATCCACTGAGGACCAGATGCTGGGCAAGCCCGAGCACCTCGGGCGTAAGTCCCGGTATTTCCGGAATGAGCACAACTCCCGGGCCGGTGCCCTTCTCGTACACGTCGTGCGTTAGACCGCCACCGGTGAATGACGACTTGGTCCAGCCCTCGAGGCTGGCGACGGGTGCAGAACCAGTCATTGATGTTCCTTACTTTGCTTCAACTCGGCGCGCAGTGCAGCTACCTCGGCGGCAAGCAATGCGAGAGCGTCCTGCGTTTCATCGTTTTCAATTTGGTTCGTAATGGTGACGCGATCGATAAAGAACGACGCGAAGGTCGCGGCGACCGTGCCGACCAGGGCGATGCCCGCCGCCATGACACCGACTGCGATGAGACGGCCCTCGAAAGTGACGGGCGTGATGTCGCCATAGCCAACCGACGCGATGGTTACGCATGCCCACCACAGCGAGTCGCCGAAAGTGTGGATGTGGCTACCGATGGCGTGCCGCTCGACATCAAGCTCGGCGAGGGCGGCAACGAAGACGAGGATGACTGCCGCGCCGGCGGCATAGGTGACCACTCGTCCGCGCAATGCTCGTCCAGCCCCCCGATTGAGGAACTTCAGGAGCGTGACTAAGCGAAGCAACCTGAGTGGTCGAAGTGCGGGCAGCGCGACGATAAGGAAATCCAGAAAGTGGGTGAAAAACCAGTGCACGCGGCGTTCGGCCAGGATCAGGAGGATGAGGAAGTCGAGAACAAAAAGCGACCAGATGACCCACATGATTGTCTCGGCAATGAGATCGTCGGGCGGCTTGAGGTCGACGATCACCTCCCAGGCGTAGGCGACCAGGAAGATGAATGCCGCAACCGTCAGCGGGATATCGGTGTAGTGCCGCCAGTGCGCCTGCGTAAGGCGGCCCGACGCTGCGCGTGCCTCAGTCATGACGCGACGCTACCAGCGCGAGGTGTCGCCCGTGTTACGGGCGATTGTCGCTAGCGATGATTGAACCGTTTGGGCGCAGACTTCGTTGTATCAAGTGGAGGGGTGAAACGTGCCGACCGATCAGTCAGAGCTTTTGCGGGCCATCCATGATGCTCATGGACCTGCGTTGCTGCGTTTCGCACTGCGTTTGACGGGTGACTACACCTTTGCGCAGGACGTAGTGCAGGAAGCGCTACTGCGTGCCTGGAAGAAGCCGGCCATCCTCGAGCAGAGCGACGAGTCGGCACGAGCGTGGCTGTTTACCGTCGTTCGAAACATTGTGATTGACGACCGCCGCAGTGCCCGATACGCACGGGAGATCCTGACGGACAACCTTCCCGACGCCGGAACATCCGACGGCGCGGATGCACTTCTCGACGCGTGGGTACTTTCCGACGCGTTGGCTTCGCTCTCCCTCGAACACCGCACTGCCGTAGTTAGCGCTTACTACCTGGGCCAGTCTGTGGCAGAAATCGCCCGACGGAACGACCTCCCGGAGGGAACCGTCAAGTCTCGACTGCATTACGCGCTTCGCGCCATGAGAATTGCACTTCAGGAGAGGGGGGTGACCCAGTGACCGACACGACTGACCGCTTCCGTGATTGGGATGCAGCGTATGTTCTTGGTTCCCTCGATTCCGAGGATCGCCGCTTGTTCGAGCACCACCTTGCCAATTGCCCCTCCTGCTCGGCCGCAGTTGCTGAGTTCGCCGGCCTTCCGGGCATCCTGAGCAAGCTATCCGCGGAGGATGCCATTGCGCTCCTCGCCGCAGACGACGTCGCCGTGGGTGTCGACGATCACCTCCGCGAGGGCGTTCATACGCCCGGATTGGTGCAGCGGCTTGCGGTCGCGGCCTCGCGACGTCGACGCAGAATTCGGTTTGGAATGCTGGGAGCGACCATCGC
This sequence comes from Glaciihabitans sp., assembly GCA_017882805.1. Lineage (GTDB taxonomy): Bacteria > Actinomycetota > Actinomycetes > Actinomycetales > Microbacteriaceae > Galbitalea. Next base: position 11,599 of record JADGOT010000196.1, read on the forward strand.
GGTCGTTGCACTAATCACGGTTGGCGGTGTCGTCTATATAGCTGGGCAGACCCCCGTCACGGCCGCGGTCGCGATGGCACCCATCCAGCACCAGCACGTCGTTACGGCAACGCTGAGCGTGACACGTAAAGCCTGGGGCACTCGCTTCGACTGGTCGTGCAACTATCCGTCGAGCACCGGCATATACGGCTCGCCGGTGTCGTATGACCTCGTTGTCGTGCAGAAGTCAGGTGAGCGATCGGTCGTCGCCACCTGGTCCGCAGCCGGGCCGCATGCCGCGGGCCTTACGGCTTCGTCTGAGATCGAGTACGGAGAAATCAGCAGCGTCGAGATCCGCTTGACCGGGTCATCGACCACACTGCTGCGCGAGAATCTCTAGACGAAGTTCGGGGGAATCAGTGCGGCCCCTGCCCTTCGGGGGGCAGTGGGCCGCACTGAAATTTTGCCGCTCCCGCGGCGCAATATTTTCGTGTTGCTCGTCGTTCAATCCAGTGACCTGAACGAGGATGGAACGCATGACCGACACCACCACGAGTACCCCCACCGCCGAAGAGGCTTACGCCACCTATCACGAGCGCCGCGAGCTCTCGGTGGTGCAACCTAAGGGCAGTCTCGCGTTGGTGAACACCCAATGGGTTGACTCCGAGCAGACCATCTGGGGTGTTCCCGGCACGTGGGCGCCGCTTGCCGATGGCGGGGCCGGGCTACGTGTTACAGCGACCCCAACCGACAACATCACGGTCGACGGGGTTCTGGTTGACGGTTCCGCAGTGGTTCGGGGCAAGGACGACTCGAACCCGAGCGAGATTGTGTTCAGTGACACCGTGACGGGGTTTGTTATCGCGAGCGAGGCCGGCGCGTATGCGCTGCGGATTTGGGACGCCAACTCGGAAGGCATTCAGGAGTTTGGCTCGATCGACGCCTTCCCGTACAACCCGGACTGGGTTATCACGGCCTCGTGGACGGAGATCCCGGGTGGGATGACCGTTGGCTTCGAGCACCTAAAGGACGACGGTTCGACGAGGGATGAGGTCGTGCCCGGATCGATCGAATTCACGAAAGATGGCGTCGACTACAGCCTCGCCGCATTCAAGGCGGGCCGCGCGCTCCAGCTCGTCTTCGCTGACGGAACCAGTGGCGTCAGCACCTACTCGGTGGGGCGGTTTCTTTTCCTCGCACCGAACCCGGATGGCACTATCACCCTCGACTTCAACCGGGCGATCCTGCCGCCCTGTGCTTTCAGCTACAACTTCAACTGCCCGTTGCCTCCGAAGCAAAACCGATTTGCCGTGCAGATTGAAGCCGGAGAGAAAAACGTCCTGAAGAAAGACGGCTCCCTCCTGCATGAAGATTAACCGAGCCAGGATGTCGGGTCGACGCGGCAGACTGGAGGCGTGCACATTGTCGTTGGGTTCGCGAGCGGCGGAGTGCTGCTCACCCCCGACGTTGGGTTATCAGAGCTAGTTCTCGAGCAGGATTTTGCCGCGCGCGTCGGCGCCATCGAGGCGGAGACAGCGGATGCACCGCGTTGGGTGTGGGATGACACGACCACCTGGTACCCGCGCCTTCTCGAAGCGGGCGTGCGCGTGGGTCGCTGTGTCGATCTGAGGCTCAGCCACGCCATCCTGCGCAATTCGGTGCTGACCGCGAGCTCCGAACTGGCGCGGGCGGATCCTGGCCCGTGGGACCGTCCGCCGCAACAGCACCGTGAGCCCGACGGGGCCCTGTTCGCGCTCGACGAGACGGAACCGGCGCCGCAAGCTGACCCGGTCGCGGAGTGGGCCCTGCAGCGAGACGCGGTAGCAACATCCGAAGACGCCGGCCGCATTCAACGGCTGCTCGCTGCCGAATCCGCCGGGGCGCTGATCGCAGCCGAAATGCGTTTCGCGGGAATGCCGTGGAGTGCCGACGTGCACGAGAAACTCCTTGCAGATCTGCTCGGCGCCCGACCGACGGTGGGGGAGCGACCAGCCAAGATCGAAGCACTGCTTCAGGAGACGAAACGGTTGCTCGACGTGCCCGACTTGAACCCGGATTCGCCGGCCGAACTTCTCAAGGGGCTTGCAAAGGGCGGAGTTCTGGCGACCAGCACGCGATCGTGGGAGCTCAAGAAGATCACGCATCCAGCCATCACACCGCTGCTCGAATACAAGAAGCTCGCGAGGCTGGCCAGCGCCAACGGCTGGAACTGGGTCGATGCGTGGGTAGCGGACGGCCGTTTCCGGCCCGACTACGTCGTCGGGGGTGTCGTGACGGGACGGTGGGCGACGAGTGGTGGGGGAGCGCTGCAGCTCCCGAAGCAGATTCGCGCCGCGGCGGTAGCAGATGACGGATGGAAGCTGGTCGTCGCGGATGCCGCTCAGCTGGAGCCGCGCATCCTCGCGGCGATGGCGGGAGACCGCGACATGGTTGAGGCGGGAGCAGCGGGAGACCTCTACGCCGGAATAGTCGCCAGCGGCGCGATCGATACCCGCGAGCATGCCAAGGTAGCGCTATTGGGCGCAATGTACGGCGCGACGCAGGGTGACGGCGGCAGGCTAATGCCCCAGCTCGCTCGCGCCTACCCCAAAGCCATCTCGCTGGTCGAGGATGCGGCCCGCGCGGGCGAGCGCGGTGAGATCGTGTCCACGCGCCTCGGCCGCAGTTCGCCGTTACCCGGTGACACCTGGCGCGAACTACAGGCCGAAGCCTACGGCGAGGAGGGATCCGCCGCCGCGGCCGATCGGGCACGGAGCTACGCACGTGGCTGGGGGCGATTTACTCGCAACTTCATCGTTCAGGGCACGGCCGCCGAGTGGGCGCTGTGCTGGATGGCAAGTCTCCGTAATCGCCTCACCGCGCTCGCCGGAGACAAATGGTTTACGGACGCGCCCCACCTCGTGTTCTTTCTGCACGACGAACTCGTGGTGCACACACCGGAGGCTTTTGCCGACCGGGTTGCCGACGAGATTCGCGCGGCAGCGGCGGATGCCGGACGTCTCCTGTTTGGCGAGCTGCCGGTTGACTTTCCACTCACCGTCGCAACCGTCGACAACTACGGCGAAGCGAAGTAGCTAGCCCGCGACCTTCACTGGGCGACCGCGCTTGGGCACTTCGGACGACAGTGGAGCAGGCGCGATGCGAAGGGTGAGCAGCCGCGCCGCCTCGTCCAGGAGTTCGAGCTCCATCCTGCTCGCAAGTCGAGATGCGGCCGCAATCAATGTCGACGCGAGCTGGTCCGCCGTCGCCGGCACAGCACCGCCGACTGCGGGTGCGGCGGACGCCGCGCGCTGCACACGGATGATCGCCGCGATATCCACGCCGGGCAACGTGGCGGCGAGAGCGAGCTTCGAGGCCAGATCGGACGCGGGCGATGGCGAACCGAACCAGGCGCGCACTTCGCGACGGCCCGTGTCCGTAATCTCGTAGTAATTGTTCTCGCCGGTCTTTTGCACGAGTTTGTCGCGTTCGAGTCGATCCAGGGTGTTGTAGATCTGACCTACGTTGATGGGGCCGGTTCCTCCAGTCCGCCAGTCGAGTTCGGTGCGCAACTGATACCCGTAACACGGGCCCTGATCGAGAAGCGCAAGCAGGCTGAGTCGAACGGACACGGTGCCTCCGGGTTTGCAAAAGCGATTATTAGCTACGTGGTATGTGATTACGCAGTACCTATTTAGGCGGAAACGACGGAAACCCCCGCAAGGCTCGCGGAGCGAGCGAAGATAGTTCTATGCAGCGCAGCACGGGACGTTCGATGACTTTCGGAGTCGTCTGGCTGTTTCTGGCGGCGGCGCTGTGCGCCGCTATCGCTCTTTGGGGTTGGCAGATCTCTGGCTTCCTCGGCCACGGGGGCGACCACGTCGCTGCGGCACCGGTGGCCAGGACTGCTGTGCCTCGGATCGTCACCGACTACACCCCGAACGCATCCTCGTCGGGGTGCCTCTTCAGTCAAACAACCGACGGGATGCTGACCGTGATCAGCGAGAAGACCGGATCGTTGCTGACTGAAGCGCAGGCGGCCAATTGCTCGAAATGACACGCTCGAATGACACTCTTGTCATTTGGCTCGATTATCGGCAATAATTCAATGAATACACGGTTATCCGTTCACTAGGTCGATGGGGAAGTCGCACCTGAACGAATGGAGAAACCGTGACTGTTTACAGCAACGCTGAAAAGCGTGCTCGCGGAGTTCTGTATATCCACTCCGCGCCGCGCGCGCTCTGCCCGCACATCGAGTGGGCCGCTGGGCGCGCTCTCGAACGCGCCGTGAACTTCAACTGGGACGATCAGCCGGTTCTCAAGGGATCGCAGCGTGCCGAGTTCTATTGGGAGGGTCCCCTCGGCACTGGCGCTGCGCTCGCCTCGGCCCTGCGCGGCTGGGAGCACCTGCGGTTTGAAGTGACCGAGGACTCATCGCCCGGAAACGACGGCGGTCGCTGGATGCACACTCCCGACCTCGGAATCTTCTTTGCCCAGACAGACACCGTAGGCAATGTCGTCATCCCCGAGGATCGCATCCGCTACGCCATGGAGACGGCGGGCTCCGACGCGTTCGAGTTGCACCGCGAACTTCGGCTCGCCCTTGGGCAAGCCTGGGATGACGAACTCGAGGCTTTTCGCCACGCCACCGATGACTCGGCGGTCGTGTGGCTGCACAAGGTGGGTTAGACAAGTGTCCACACATCTCGCCGAGGCCGCGCCCGTGCCAGCAGTGCGCGGCAACGAACTCGGGGCGACGGGGCTCCAGGGTCGGCGCGCGCTGCGTCGAAGGGACTTCCGCGCCGAGCTTCGCGAGCTTCTGCCCCACGCTGCTGGTCGTCACCGCGAAACATTCATTCCTCTTGGCACGTTCGCGTTCCAGTCGGATTGACCCCCCAGATCTCCTAGTTAGCTACCCCAAAAACCGGCTAGGTGCCGCAGGCGGTCGAGTCTTCCCCCGAAGGCTCGGCCGCCTATTTGGCTTTGCGCCGCGATCTGCAATACTTTACCATGTGGTAAACAATTTAAATGCCGTTTACTCGGCTCTGGCCGACCCCACCCGCCGTCAGATGGTCGAGCGACTTCGAGGGGGCGAGCTCACGGTGAGCGAGCTCGCGGAGCCTCTGACCATGACGCTGGCAGCGGTTGGCAAGCACATCACGGTGCTCGAGTCCGCACACATCATCCACACCATCAAACGGGGTCGGGTGCGCACCTGCGCTCTTGTCCCGCGTTCGCTGACGGATGCGACTGCCTGGCTCACCGAGCAGGAGCAATTCTGGAATGAACGACTCGACGCACTCGTCAACTACCTGGAGGACCAATGAAAGGCTTCACCCTCACCCGATCAATCGCCGCTGAACCCCAACGCGTCTGGGATGCATTCACCAACGCGCACGAGTACGCCTCGTGGATCTGGCCAAGCGAGTGGCACACGACTTGCGAGATCGACCTTCGGATTGGTGGCGCATTCCGTGTTGCATCCGAGGAGCGTGGGTTGTCGATCCAGGGTGTGTACGCGGAGATCGACCCGATCACTCGCCTTGTTATGAATTGGACGCAGACCAACCGCGACGGAGACTCGCTGCTGACGATCACGATCGAGCCGGATGGCGACGGCACCAGCCTCGTCCTCACTCACGAGAACTTCCCCGACGAGGAGAGCCGCGCCGACCATGAGCGCGGCTGGACAGACTGCCTGTCCCGCCTGCCGGGTTACCTCGCGACCGTTTAAGAGTCGTAGCTGCGGAAGGCCAGCACGGCGTTGTGGCCGCCGAAGCCGAACGAGTTACTAATCGCCAACAGCGGGCCCGCGGGTAGTTTGCGCGGGCTCGTCACGACATCCAGCTTGATCTCTGGGTCTTGCTCCGTGATATTGATCGTGGGCGGTGCCATGCGCTCGTGGAGAGCCAGGATCGTGAAGACCGCCTCGAGTGCGCCTGTACCGCCCAGCAGGTGACCGGTTGCACCCTTGGTGGCCGATACCGGGATGGAATGCACTCGTTCGCCAAAGAACGCCTTAAGCGCCTCGTATTCGGCGATGTCGCCCACTGGCGTGCTGGTAGCGTGCGCGTTGATGTGCATGACCTCATCGCGATCCGCGCCAGCCTGCTCCAGCGCAAGACCGACTGCGCGCGCGGCTCCACGGCCCTCCGGATCGGGGGCGGTGATGTGGTACGAATCCGAGGTGACGCCGCCGCCCGCGATTTCGGCGTAGATCTTCGCACCGCGGGCGAGCGCGTGCTCTTCCGTTTCGAGAACGACCGCCGCGGCGCCCTCGCCCATGACGAATCCGTCGCGCGTGACGTCATAGGGGCGGGAGGCAGTCTCGGGGGAGTCATTGCGCTTAGACAACGCCTGCATCGATGAGAACGAGGACAACGTGATCGGGTGGATGGCCGCCTCGGCCCCGCCCGCGATGACAACGTCGGCGAGCCCGAGCTGCAGGTGCTCGTAGCCATTGGCAATCGACTCGGTGCTGGATGCGCAGGCCGAGGCGACCGTGCGAGCGTAGGCCCGGGCATCCAGAGCCATCGAGACGGCCGCGGAGGCGGCGTTGGGCATGAGCATCGGCACTGTCAGTGGAAGAACACGTCGTGAACCCTTCTCGCGAAGAGTGTCCCACGCGTCGAGCAGGGTCCACAGACCACCGATTCCGGTCGCCCAATCGACGCCAAGACGCTCGGGATCAACCTCGGGGGATCCGGCATCCGCGAATGCCTCGCGAGCCGCAATGAGTGCGAACTGTGCGGATGGATCGAGGCGCTTGGCCTCGGTGCGTTCGAGTGCCTCGATGCCCTGAACGAGTGCCGGTGCGGCGAAGTTGACGGGGATCTGGTACTTCTCGGCCCAGTCGTTGTCGAGGGTACGGGCTCCGGACTTGCCCGCGAGAAGAGCGCTCCAAGAGTCAGCGGCCGTTCCGCCGATTGGCGACGTGGCACCGATTCCTGTGACAACAATTTTTTTGGTCATTACGTTTCTTAACTCTTCATTAACTCAGTTGACTTGCCGGGTCAGTCGAGTTGCCGCGTCGGCGTGGACGTCGCGGCAACTCAGTGCGCCGCTGAGACGGCGGCGCACAAAACTAGCCTTGTGCTGCTGTGATGAAGCTGACTGCGTCGCCAACGGTCTTGAGGTTCTTTACCTCTTCGTCAGGGATCTTCACGTCGAACTTCTCTTCGGCGTTCACGACGATCGTCATCATCGAAATGGAGTCGATGTCGAGGTCGTCGGTGAAGGACTTGTCCAGTTCGACCGTGTCTGTTGCAATACCGGTCTCATCGTTGATGAGTTCGGCGAGTCCTGCGAGGACTTCTTCGGTGGACAATGCCATGTGTTTATCTCCTTGATGGTGTCGTTATGACCGTTGAATAGCTTATTCGCTAGGGGAGCACTACAACTTGCGCCCCGAAAACTAGTCCGGCGCCAAATCCGATCTGTAAGGCGAGGCCGCCGCTGAGTTCGGGGTGTTCCTGTAGCAGTCGATGGGTTGCAAGCGGAATGGATGCGGCCGATGTATTTCCGGTCGTCTCGATGTCCCGCGCGATGATGACCGAGTCCGGCAGTTTGAGCTGCTTGGCGAGTTCATCGATGATGCGCATGTTGGCCTGGTGGGGAACGAAGGCGGCGAGATCGCTGGCTTGGATGCCCGCAGCTTCGAGTGCCTGACGTGCGACCTTAGCCATCTCCCAGACCGCCCAGCGGAAGACCGTGGGGCCGTCCTGACGCAGTGTCGGCCATTCGGCACCATCCAACCGCGAGTCGGTGAGTGTGCGGTTCATGCTCACAGCATCGGCTTTGGAACCATCCGATCCCCAGACCGCGGCACCGATACCGGGCGTCTCGCTCGGGCCGATAACGACGGCGCCGGCACCATCACCCAAGAGGAACGAAATCGAGCGATCGGTCGGGTCGACAAACTCAGACAGCTTTTCTGCGCCGATGACCAGGGCGTAGTGTGCCGCTCCCGAACGGATGAGTGCATCCGCCTGGGTCACCGCGTAACTGAACCCGGCGCATGCGGCGTTGGAGTCATATGCAGCGGCGGGATTGATGCCGACGCGGTCGGACACGACGGCGGCGATCGATGGGGTGACGAGTGTGTTGCTCACCGTGGCGACGATGATGAGGTCGATATCGCTCGCAGCGACGCCCGATTTTTCGATGGCTTCGAGGCTTGCCGCGGTCGCCAATTCCGTTGCACCGATGTTTCGCGACGCGCGCGTACGCGTAATGATTCCGGTGCGCTGGCGGATCCATTCGTCGCTTGAGTCGATCGGACCAATCAGGTCTTCGTTGGGAACAATCAGATCGCCGCGGGCAGCGCCATAGCTGTAGATCCGCGTGAACTTTGTTCCGACGGACTGTTTGAGAGTGGGGGGAGTCATCTATTTGCCGTTCATCATGTCGTATGCCGCGGCCAGATCGTCTGGAGTCTTGATCGCAACTGTGGGAACACCCTTGAGGCCGCGCTTGGCCAGTCCGGTCAGCGCACCGCCCGGGGCCAGCTCGATCAGACCGGTGACGCCGGCCTGTGCGAGGGATCCCATGGTCAGGTCCCACCGTACCGGCGAGGTCACCTGAGAGACCATGAGGTCAACGAATGTCGTACCGCTTTCGACCAGCGAGCCGTCGCGGTTTGTCCAGATTGGCAATGCGGGGTCACTCGCCCAGATGGATGCGGCGACCTCATGCAGCGCGTCGACTGAGGGCTGCATGTACTTCGTGTGAAACGCGCCCGCCACTTGAAGCGGGATAACTCGTGATCCGGCGACGGGGTTTTCGGCCAGCTTCGCCAGCGCGGCGAGTTCGCCTGCAACGACGATCTGGCCGCCGCCATTGAAATTGGCCGCCTCGAGGTCGAGCTTCGTCAACAACTCGAGCAGCGCATCCTCGTCGCCACCGATAACCGCGCTCATGCCGGTCTTGACCAGTTTTGCGGCGTCCGCCATGCCCTGACTGCGCTGTTTGACAAAGCGCAGGGCTTCCTCTTCGCTCAGAATTGCAGCGACTACCGACGCCGTGATCTCTCCGACTGAGTGCCCCGCCACGCCGCCGACATTCAGCTTGCCCTCCTCGGGGGCGAGACCCTCGAGCGCAAGCAAGCCCGCAGCCACGATCAGGGGTTGCGCGATCGCGGTGTCCCGGATCGTGTCTGCATCGCTCTTGGTGCCGTGCTTGAGGAGGTCGATTCCGACGCTGTCCGAGATCCTCTGTAGGTGTTCCTTGAAGCGAGGTTCTGCGATCCACGGGTCCAGGAAACCGGGACTCTGGGATCCCTGGCCGGGAGCGACGACAACAATCACCCGTCTAGTCTGCCAACAATAGAACCGACGCGCTGTGGTATGTGTCCCAAACATCGCCGAAATCGTTGTGCGAGTCCTCCATCGCCCAGGTCGGCTAGCGTTGCCTCATGTCGCATAACGGCGCGCGGGGGCCAGGGCTCAGGCAATTACTTCGAGCCGGTCTCGCAATTGCCTGTGTGCTGACTCTGGGGGCATGCAGCGTGCTCTTCCCACGCAACACCTATGGCGAGTCGAATGGTTCGAGTGGCGGGATTCTGATCAGTTCGCTACGACCCAAACAGTCACCCCAACTTGCCCACTACTACGCGCAGACGATTGCTTGGACGCCGTGTCACAAGACACTGCGGTGCGCGAGCGTGCTGGTGCCTGTCGACTGGCAAAACGTGACCTCTCAATCGGTCTCGCTCGCGCTCGTCGAGCATCCTGCCAGCGGATCCAGCCACGGGGAACTTCTCGTGAATCCCGGCGGACCAGGCGGGTCGGGCGTCGATCTCGTCGAAGGTGGTATCGACGGCGCGGTGGACAGCGTGATCGCGAAAAACTTCGACGTCATCGGATTCGATCCGCGGGGCGTAGGTGGATCCGCGCCTGTTAAGTGCTTCGACAACGCCGGAACTGACCGCTATTTCTACGGAATCGATGCCGGCGCAATCGGATCGAATGTGTGGATCGCGGCCGAGAAAGCCAAGGCGTCGGCGCTCGCCAGGGCGTGCGAGAAGGGGACCGGTGCGGTACTCGGGCACATCGACACCGTCAACGCGGCAACCGACATGGACGTGATCCGTGCGGCACTCGGAGTTCGCAAACTCGACTTTCTCGGCTATTCCTACGGCACCTTCCTCGGGACGATCTACGCGGGCTTGTTCCCGACCAAAGTGGGAAAGATGGTGCTGGATGGAGCCGACGATCCGTGGGGAACTGACTACTCTCCAAGTGACCCATCCGACACCAGCGACCAGTTTGGAGTCGATCCAGGATCCGACGGCGTGGTTGAGCAGGCGGTCGGCTTCGAGGATGCGCTCTCGACCTATCTCGAGAGCTGCCTCACGAATGTCACCGCCACGGTTGGCTTTCTCCGATGCCCATTCGAGACCAGTACGGCCAAGGCGAAGACCAAGGTCGAGGGATTTTTGGTCGCAGCCGCTGCGCACCCATTCGTCGGTTCCGACGGAAGACTGCTCGGCGACATGTCCCTTGCCACGGCCATCGACGACGCGCTCTACGACCCCACAGACTGGCCCGATCTCACGCGGATGTTCTCCCAGTTGCAGGATCGAGACCCCAGCATGGCGTTCGAGTTTGCGGATGACTATAACGACCGAAATCCGGATGGTACCTATGACGACAATGCTGATCTCGCCCACCTTGCCATCGGCTGTCTGGAGCAGGGACCCGCTGTCGATCTTAAGTTCGATCGGCGCGAAGCAACGGAGCTCCGCAAGGTCGCGCCCGTCCTGGGGATCTACTCCGCATATTCAGATCTCGCCTGCAGTGGCTGGAAGTACGGGCCGTCACCGTTCCCGAATCCGGTCCACGCGACGGGCACTGGCGCGATCCTGGTGATCGGCACCACCGGCGATCCCGCGACACCGTATGTCGACGCGAAGAACCTGGCGAAGCAGTTGGATGGCGGGCATCTTGTGACCTTCCACGGCGACGGACACACCGCGTACGACCGCGGTGACCCCTGCATCGATGCGACCGTGGATGACTATCTACTGCATTCGACCGTGCCAGTAGTGGATCCGTCCTGCCACTAGTGCTCTTATTGGAAGCGGCTCACATCCGCACCAGCATCTTTCCGGTGTTTTCGCCGCGCATAAGCCCGAAGAATGCCTCGAGCGTGTTGTCGATGCCGTCCACGATGGTTTCGTTCCAGTGGAAGTCTCCTGATGCGACCAGCGGACCCACCTCTGCGACGAACGCGTCGGTGTGGTTCATCATGCTGGGGATCGTGAAACCCTTGAGCGTCAGGCTCTTTGTTGTGAGCATCCACAGGTTGCGGGGACCGGGCGGCATCGATTCGGCGTTGTAGCTGGAGATCGATCCGCAGATCGCCGCTCGTCCACCCCGATTCATCGAAAAGATCGCGGCCTCGAGGTGATCGCCGCCCACGTTGTCGAAATACACATCGATGCCATCCGGGGCGGCCGCGGCCAACTGCCGCGATACCTTGCCATCCTTGTAGTTGAAGGCAACGTCATAGCCATAGTGCGACGTAATCAGCTCGATCTTCTCCTGGCTGCCTGCACTCCCGATGACCCGGCTTGCGCCGCGAAGTCTCGCCAGCTGACCTACTGCTGTGCCCACCGCACCAGCCGCGCCGGAAACGAAGACGGCGTCGCCCTCCTTCATTTCCGCGACAACAAATAGCCCGATCCAGGCGGTCAGGGCGGGAACACCGAGGGCACCGAGGTAGACGGAGATCGGAAGTCCGGTGATTTCGGCGCGCCGCGAGAAATTCGCCGCTTTGCCCTGGGCGATGTCGCGCCAGCCGAGCATGTGCTCGACGACGTCGCCCTCGGCGAGGTCGGGGGAGCGCGACTCGATGACGCGCCCGATGGCACCACCGAGCATGGTCTTGCCGAGAACGAAGGGTGGGATGTACGACTCCATGTCGTTCATTCGCCCGCGCATGTAGGGGTCTACCGACAGGAACTCGTTTGCGACCCGCACCTCGCCGTCATCGAGGGGCGGCAGCGCCACCGTCTCGTATGAGAAGTCTTCGGCCACCGGCAGACCTACCGGCCGGCGCACGAGCTTCCACTGGTGACTATCCACTGCGATCCCCTTAGGTGCTATTGCTTGCGTGCGCTGTCCGGCTCGGCGATCGACCCGACGATCAGTGCCGACTGAAGGATAAGCGCCTCTCGAGCCCCCGTGGCATCCCAGCCGATGACCTCACTAATGCGCTTGAGGCGATAGCGCACCGTGTTCGGATGAACGAACAACTCGCGTGCCGTTGCCTCAAGCGATCGACCGTTGTCGAGGTAGCACCAGAGCGTCGC
>JADGOT010000197.1 GCA_017882805.1 Glaciihabitans sp.
ACGATGTTCGCGAGCTTCAACCTGCGGCCGTCGGTGGTCTCGTCGAACTCGAAGTCGAGCGCCCACACATGATTCGGTCGCACGGGACTGCCCCTGGTTCGGTTGACTCCTGACATGTGAGGATTTCGTTCTCACTGGAAGGATGATCAACATGCCCAAGGCTTTCCCGGCGGAGTTCCGTCGTGATGTCATCGCGGTGGCCCGGAAGGGCGAGGCACCGTTGTCGCAGATCGCGAAGGACTTCGGGGTCTCGGAGTCGTGTCTGCATCGGTGGCTCAAGATCGCGGACATCGACGACGGGGTCCGTCCCGGCGTGACGACGGCCGAGTCGATGGAGGTGCGCGAGCTGCGCCGCCGGAACCGGACGCTCGAGCAGGAGAACGAGATCCTGCGTCGAGCGGCGGCGTTCTTCGCTCGCGAGTCGCTCCCAAAATGACCTACCCGCTGGTCCTTGACCTTGCCGCTGACGGGATCCCCGTCACGGTGACTTGCCGGGTGCTCGGCTTTTCCACCCAGGCGTTCTACGCGTGGAAGCAACAGCCGGTGACGGATCGTGACTGGGACGACGCGCATCTGATCAACGCGGCGATCGACATTCATCACGACGACCCAGCGTTCGGATACCGCTTCATCGCCGACGAGCTCGCCGGCCATGGCATCACGGCCGGCGAGAACCGGGTCGCTCGGTTGTGTTCCGTGCAAGGGATCTGGTCAGTGTTCGCGAAGAAGCGGGGCCTGGCTCGCAAGGCGGGACCGCCCGTGCATGACGACCTGGTCGACCGGGAGTTCCACGCGCCGGAACCGAACACCGTGTGGTTGACCGACATCACCGAACACCCGACTGGCGAGGGCAAGCTCTACCTGTGCGCGATCAAAGACCTGTTCTCAAACCGGATCGTGGGCTACTCGATGGACGCCCGCATGACCGCCGCGCTCGCTGTGTCCGCTCTGCGGAACGCGATCGCGCTCCGGTCACCGGACAGGACGATCGTGCATTCGGATCGGGGGAGCCAGTTCCGATCCCACGCGTTCGTGCGGACCATCCGACACAGCGGCCTCGTCGGGTCGATGGGTCGCGTCGGTGCGTGTGGCGACAACGCCGCGATGGAATCGTTCTTCTCGCTGCTGCAGAAGAACGTCCTCGACCGGCAACGCTGGGCAACTCGCGACGAGCTCCGCGTCGCGATCGTCACCTGGATCGAACGGACCTACCACCGTCGGCGCCGCCAACGCGCCCTCGGAAGACTCACCCCGATCGAATATGAAACACTCACCGCCCCACGAGCGGCCTAAGACCCGCAACCCCGAGAGTCAACCAAACTCGGGGCAGTCCCGACCGCATTCAGTGGGCTTAGTCGGTTTGCACACCCAAGCTGGCCCGGCGGCCGCTGCGATCTGTGTCCGTTGTGCGCTAACGCAACAGTGCCCCGCGGACTCGTCGAGCGTCGAGTCGGTGGAGACGTCGCCGTAGGTCGAAAGACCCAGCCGCCCCCAAGCCACATTGGCTCCGCATGGATCCCTGATCACCGACGGGCAAAGCCCCAGGATGGGGTCGCCAGCCGGGAGACGTGGTTTGGGGGGCGACGCACCGCCGGCTGCGGATTCGCCCGCAAACCAGAACAGGCCCCGCGACCGAGCGTGTCGGTGCGGGGCCTGCTCTGCGAACGTACTCAGACGCCGCGGTCGTAGGTGACGACGTCCTCATCGCGGGGGTCACTCACCACGGAGTCGGTCTGACTCCAACGTCTCTCAGCCCAGCCCGAGGGCACCAACCCGCTGACCAGACCGAGTAGGCCGGCAATGGCGGCGACGTAGAAGCCGGTGTCGAGTACGTCGCCCAGGTTCGCGCCGGGGAGCTTGTCGAGCGACTGTTGCAGCTGCACTCCGAAGAGCGTCACGACTGCAATCGTGCCGAGCCCACCGATCACGCGCGCGGCGTTAGCTTGCGACAGCAACGTTCCGACAGCGAGCAGTACCGCCATTGGGATGAGAAGCAGCAGGATCGAGGGGTCATGCGCGGTTGTCGTGTTGTCGAACAAGAATGCGAGCGGAATGTCGCTCGGGTGGATGTCGGTCGTGCGCCACGACATGAACATCGCCACGATGAGTCCGATCGTCGCGATGGCTCCCAGCACCATGCCGGGGCCGAGGGTCGGTGTCCACGATGCTCGTCCGGTGCGACGGTCGCGCCGCCCCGTCGGTGCTACTGGATGTGTGCTGGCCATCACTCTTCCTCCTATATGTCCGGAGAATCCGGAGCGGGGTAGTACCCCGCGGTGTTCCAGCAAAACCTCGGGGTCACGTTCAAATGAATGAATTGCTCGCAGCCGCGTGCTGGGGGCAGAGCAATCGCTCAACTCATGGGAAAGGAAACGGGTTCGCCATTTCTTTTTTCTTTGCGTCGATGAGGTTGGAACGTCCCGCCGAGCGGGCAGGGTGAGCGTCATGTATATCGGTGGTGGAGTCCTCGTTGTCATTCTCATCGTCCTCGTCATTGTCTTGGTCATGCGGCGCTGATCTCGACGCGCGGAGCTTCGGCCCGGAACAATCCGTGTCATTCCCCATTGGGACCTCCTACGTCGACGCCAAGGATCCGCCAGTGGGAGGGGACTGTCTCGCCCGCGGGTATGAACAGCACGCGGGTGACGACGTACCGGGCACCGTCACGGTCGAGCGTCTTCTCGAGACGCTCGACTGATCCGGTCCGCACGACAACTTCTTCGGGCGCTGTCGCGCAATCGCGGTGGGTGTACTCGACGTTGCAGTGCTCGGGATCGGATTCGCGCCCGTCCAACACAATGCGCGCGACTCGATCTCGCCTGGTCAGCGCCGGGCGACCGCACGCCACACACCGCGCGATCCGCTTCGGCAAGATTTCCGCAAAGTACCAAGCTGGCTTCCCACTCCTGCGCCTTCGCGCTGCTGATCCGCCCGCCGTCCCACTCATGGCTCGGCACGGTCGAAGGTCGCCGCCAGACCGGCAGCGTCGAATGCGCGTTCTACGTGTCCCGGCACCCCCTCAAGGGTGAACGTGACTCCGTGCAGCTCGGCATGTCCGCGAGCGAGGATCAGCACTCCGAGGCCCGAGCTATCGATGAAGGTCACGCCACTCAGATCGAGCCGCAGCGCGCGGATCGGAAGCCGCAGGAGCTCGATGATCTCCTGGGTCGCTGCGCCAGCCGCACGTGCGTGCAGCGAGCCGCTCACGCGGGCGTACACGACGCCACCGAGGACTCCCTCCACCGCGACGGTCGCCTCCGCGCACCCCGGTAGCCCGGACTCAATCTTCCATCTCGGGCGGTCGACGGTCATTCCGCGTTCCCTCTCCGCCAAGCTGGCGATTGCAGAGAACCGGCTGGCTGCACAACCGGAGCTAATTGGCTGACCACACCCCGGGGGCCCCATACTCCATCTCTGCAATCGAATCGCGAACCCTGGAGGAAACGGCTCCTGATCCAGATTTCCCAAGAGCTGCGTGTTCGGGTTTGGCATCGCCGGGTGCTGGCAATCCCCTTGCTTGGCGTTACGCCCTAGACGCTTCCATGACGGGCCCACGGCTCCCAGAGGCACTGTTGCGTTGAGTCGGATCAGGACGTAG
>JADGOT010000198.1 GCA_017882805.1 Glaciihabitans sp.
CTACCCTCGGAAACGTATCGCTCGGTGTCAGAAGGTTTATAGCGCCACGTAGCTGCGATGTGGAAAACGCTATTATCGAGCATTACGCAACTAGGTTACATTGCTCGACCCTCACCCCCATCCCCTCTCCCGACGGGCGAGGGGAGCGTCGAGCGAAACCGGACTGTCATCCGGTTTCGTAATACTCAGTAATTGTAGCGGTCGTGATTCGATCTCACAGCGGCTGGCCGCAATGCACACACCGAACGATCCTAAAGCAGGTAGAAAAGAGGGCCGGGTCCACTTTCCCGAAATGTGAACCCGGTCCCGATTGTTCCCCTTTGGTTCTGATCGGCTTGATTTCCATCGACTTTGTCCTCATACCGTCTGTGCGTCGATCCGATCGTACTGGGCGTGCGTGCCGATGAACCGGACGTAAACGACATGACTGCGTCAGCGGCTCAGTTCAACTGCGTATCGATGAAAGGTAATCATAGATAAACTGGCGTTGGCGTTTATATTCACAGGATCGACTCGGGGTGCCACCTCCCTTGGGCTTTCATCGCGTCGATATAGCCGCGTTGGGTCACTGCCTCCACGACTTCTTCCTTCGTCGAGTGCCGCACCAAAGGTTCATCGGTCTGCGCGAGAGCCATCATGAGCTCAGCGAGGAGGATCGCATACTGTTTGATGGTGTGTCTGTCGATCTTATCCATCGTGTCGCAGATCGTGTGATCCCTTACAGCCGCACCGCGGCCTGTCGTGCCCACCGCGGATGCACGCTTCCGTCCGCCGATTGCCACAGTCGGGATGCCCTCCATGGCGAACGGATGATTGTCCGATGTTGTGCACCAAGCCGGACTCCGACCATCCTGAAACCCCACAGCAGCATCGATCTTCCATGCCTCGACAAGCTTTGATAGCGGAGCGGCGAGTCCTGCAGGATTGTTCACAGTGACGAATGGCTCCGGGTTTCGTCCGAGTCCGTCGCCATTGATCATGATGTCGATATTCCTGATATCGCGTTCATGCCGCGCGACATAATTCGTCGACCCAACCGCCCAGCACTCTTCATTTCCGAAGGCAACGAATTGCATCGTTCGCAGGAACTTGCCTTTGAATTTGGCCAGTGTCCGCGCAACATCGAGCATCACCATTGCGCCGAGAAGGTCGTCACTCGCCGCTTCCTGTCCGATATCGTGACCATCGAAATGAGCGCCGACGAGGATTTTGCGTTCCGGGTATTTCGTGCCTGTGATATCGCCGACGACGTTCCACCCGAGAGCATTGGGCACAACCTCGTTCTGCATATCGATGCTTACGGTTACAGGTCCCTTTTGCAGTTGGCGCTCGATGAACGCCCCGGTTTCAAAAGACACGCCCACCACAGGGATGTCGCCGCTCTTGCGATAACCGGTGGCGATCGTCCCCGCTTCGATGAGACCTCCCGGCGTCTCGTTCCTGATGATGAGACCGACCGCGCCAAAATCGCGCGCCCAACCATGCTTCCCCGTTCTGTGACCGATGAAATAACTCTCCCCGGGATACCAACCCGTGGTGACCATGGCGATCTTGCCTTTGACCTGTCCGGCCCTCGCCTCGAAATCCCGCTTTACACCTTTGCCGAGGTCGATGACCTGCGCCTGGATGCCTCCAGCGGGCGTTGAGCCGGAATGGGCATGGGCAAAGCTCCAGATTTCCCGTTGGACGGGCGCGAGCATTTTCACCGTGCATGGGCCGCGTTTCCACCCGTGGTAATGATACGGCTCCTCACGCGGGTTCTCCAGATCGGAAGCGTTAACGAGCTCCAGGATATAGTCCTTCGCCTGCTTCTCGCTCTCCGTGCCCATGAACCTGTTGCCAAAGTGATCGACGACGTACTCCGTGTGCTCATAAGCTTTGCTGTTGAGCCAGAGATCACCTACAACCATTTTCCGAACATCAGCGAAGTCCATATCTCTATCTCCCTGTGGCGATCGTTTCATCGCTCGATTGTGTTAGAAAAACCGGTTTCGCGCTCATGTGCTGCTCTCCTTAAGTCACGCCGGCACGAGCGGGAGGATCAAATGGCTCGGGTGCTCGGCGTCGTGAAAGACGGTGTTGCGGGCCGTGACGGTGTGCGTGTGATAGCCGATGGGCTCCCCAGTGTTCGGATTCGGATCGAACGTCGGGAAGTTGCTGCTCGAGATGTCGAGCCGAATCCGGTGGCCGCGTTCGAAGCGATTCGCGGTCGCCCAGAGATCGATCGTGGTCTCGTATACCTCTCCCGGCGTCATCAGTTCGGCGCACTCGAGTGAATTGCGGTAGCGCATGCGCCGAATGCTGTCGATCAGGATCATCGCATAACCGCGGGGATAGTCCGGATTCGGCGGATAGACGTCGATGAGCTTGGCGGTGAAGTCGGTGTCGACCGCGGTTGAGGAAACGTAGAGCTTCACGCTCAGTGGTCCGACGACCTCGACCGCCTGGGCCAGCGGCGGCGTCTGGAAACTGAGCACGTCCGGCCGCGACTCCAGCGGCAGATGGTCGGTGCAGCCGAGAATATCCGGACGACAGACCTGATCCTGGGGACCCGTGCTGAACGGATAAGTGTAGTTGCCGCCAATTTGTGGGCAAGGGTTGTTCGGGTCATAGCTGTAAGTCGTCGGTGCAACGCCAGGCGCTGACGGCTCCGGCCGAAGCGCGCCATCACCGTGAAGGTACAACCGCTGCTCGACTGCACCGGGTACCGGCCAGTCGTCGACGGTGACCCAGCGCCCACCGTGCTCCATACGACCGGCGGGATTCTTGCGACCGCTTCCGCCACCCATGACGAAGACTCTAACTCGTGGCGCCTCGTTCAGGACCTCAACCGGCATTCCCTTCAGTACCCGATCGAAGAACGCCAGGCGAAGGTGGTTCCAGTCGACGTACGCATTCGGACCGAAGTCGACGTCGCCCTGCCACGTCTGGCGCGCTCGAACCGGCCCGTGGCAGGACGGCCCGAGGACGAAGTAGGTCGGCGAGCGGTGGAGGCGCGAGAGCTTCTGGTAGTTGACCATCGTACCCCGGAGGAGAAAATCGTAAAACCCGCCGTAGAAGAACATCGGGATATCGGCAAAGCGGTCGTAGTAGCCCTCGTAGTAGTAACCGTTCTGCTTCCAGTAATCGTCGTGATCCTGGTGATCGACCCAGTCGCGGTACCACGTCTGAACGTTCGGCAGCCGCTCGAAGATCGAGAGGTGCTTGCTGAGCGGGCGTTTGAACCACTCGTAGATGTGCTCCTCGGCCTCGGCGATCCACGCGGCCAGAACCGGATCGGCCAGCGCCTTTTGATCCATTCTTGCTTGATGCAGACTGTAGTAGAGGTTGTGAGCAAGGCGGAAGGCCCCGCCGCAGGCCTCGGTATCCTGGTGGTAGTCGGCCGTGCCGAATGCGGGGAACATCGCAGTCAGGTTCGGCGCTCCCTCGCGCGCGAGCGCCATCTGGGTGGCGCAGTCGTAGGAGTAGCCGCTGGTTCCGACTTTGCCATTAGACCAAGGTTGCCGCCCGATCCACTCGAGGAGGTCGTAGCCGTCGCGACCTTCATTGAGGTAGATCTGGAACTCGCCCTCAGATCGACCGTGACCGCGGGAGTCCTGGAACACGAAGACGTAACCGCGCCGCGCGAAGAATTCAGGATCGTTCGCCGCCAATGCTCGGGGCACCTTGTTGTACGGCGTTCGGTCGACGATTACCGGAAAGCTCCCCGCGACCGGCTTGCCGTCCTTGGCCGGGAAGTAGAGGTCGGTCGCCAGTCGCACCCCGTCTCGCATCGCGACCATAACGTCGCGGACCAGGGCATATTCTGGATACTCTGCAGGCCGATCGTAGCCGAGGAGCCGGAGCGCTGCGTCGGAACTCTTGGCGTTGGTCGTTATGTCGCCGATTGTTTGCACCATGATTTTCACTCTCCTTCAAACGAAGCGGTGGAGCTAGATTTCAACAAACTGGGAAACATCCCCGTGTGCCGCTGAGTCATCGGGCCTCCTTTGCCAAACGAGTCGGAGTTACTGAGCTTTGGTACAGGTGACAGACCACATGGTGCCCGGGGTTGACTTCTTGCCATGGGGGCGCCACCCGCGAGCAAATATCCATCACACAAGGGCATCGGGTCCGGAAGCGACAGCCGGATGGGATGTCGATTGGAGTTGGCACCTCGCCGGGTAGCTCGACTCGCCTGCGAGTAGCTGTCGGGTCGGCAATCGGTACTGCCGCCATCAGGGCCTGCGTGTATGGGTGGGCCGGGTAGTCGATCACCTCGTCAGTCTCTCCGTGTTCGACGAAGACGCCAAGGTACATGATCGCGACCCGATCGCAGACGTAGCGAACGGTCGAGATATCGTGCGAGACGTAGAGCACGCCGAGGCCAAGGTCCTTTGAGAGCATCTCGAGCAGGTCGAGTATCCCCGCTCGGATCGATACGTCGAGCATCGAGATCGGCTCGTCGGCGACGACAAAGTCAGGCTTGAGCACGAGTGTGCGGGCGATGACTGCGCGCTGCCGCTGACCACCGGATAATTCGTGGGGGTAACGGTGAAGGAAGTGACGTGGCTGCAGATTCACCCGCTCGAGCGACTCGACGACGCGGACAGCCCGCTCGGCGCGATCGCCGATACCGTGAATTTTGAGCGGCTCCTCGACCGCCTCGCCAACGGTCAGCCTGGGATTGAGCGAGCCATAGGGGTCCTGGAAGATAATTTGCGCCCGGCGCCGAAATTGCTGGAGGCCATCGCCGTGGATATGAGTAACTTCCTCGCCGCTCAGGAAGATCCTGCCGGCGGTCGGCTCATAGAGTCGGACCAGCGTCATTCCGAGCGTCGACTTTCCACAGCCGCTCTCGCCGACCAGACCAAAGATACTTCGGCTCGATACGCTCACGTCGACGCCATCAATCGCCTTGACGGTTCGTGGCGGCCCGCGTCGAACGAGCGCCGCGATCACACCGGTGTCGACCGGGAAGTGCTTCTTCAGTCCTTTGGCCTCGATCACCGGGGCTGGTGTAGCCGCCCGATCCTGGTCCAGACTATTACCCGGCTCGCGTCGGGTGGTCACTGATCATTCTCCAGCCGCAAGTGTGTTCTCCGGAATGCTAAGCCAGGCCTATTCGCACAGCAACCTCGTCCCAGGTCGATTTCTTCTTCGCCCGCTCCCGTAAACTGGCGACCTGATCGGTGTAGTGGCACGCGGCCGAGTGATCGGTCCCAACGTGGCGCAGCGATGGCTTGAGGTCCCGGCAACGGTCGCTCGCGAAAGGACATCGCTCGGCGAAGAGACAGCCCTGCGGCGGGTCGATCAAGCTTGGTGGACTGCCCGGAATGGCGATCAGCTTGTCGATCCCGCCCTTGATGTTTGGGAATGCGTTCTTGAGCCCCATCGTGTAGGGATGGCATGGCTCCTGAAGGACACCGATCGTCGGTCCGTATTCGACGATCTTGCCCGCGTACATGACGGCCGTGTCATTGCACGTCTCGGCGATGACGGAGATATCGTGCGTGACGAGGATCATCGAAGCGCTCGCCGCTTCATGAATGCGGCGAATCCGGGCGAGGATTTGGTCTTGCGTGATGACGTCGAGCGCAGTCGTCGGCTCGTCGGCGATGATCAAGCCCGGCTGCAGTACCAGGGCGAGCGCGATGATCGCGCGCTGGCGCATCCCTCCACTGAATTGGTGCGGATAGTTCCTGAGCCGGTCTGGAGCCAGTCCAACCAAGTCGAACATCTCGGCGGCTCGCTGCCAGGCGTCGTCATAGCTAACGTCCCAGTGCGCCCGGATCGCCTCGACGATCTGGTCGCCAACCCGATAGACCGGATCGAGGCTATTCATCGCGCTTTGCGTGATCAGCGACATTCGCGTCCAGCGAGCCTGGCGAAGCTCGTTCGACTTCATCGCCAGCACGTTGCGTCCGTCGAGTCGGACGTCGCCGTCAACGAACGCATCCTCGGGAAGCAGTCGGAAGATCCCTTTAACCAGCGTCGTCTTGCCGCAGCCCGACTCGCCGACAATGCCAAGATAAGCGCCCGGCCGCACCTCGAAGCTCACGTCGTCCACGGCCCTGACGTAGCCGCTCCGAGTCGCATAGTAGACGCGAAGGTGGTCGACGGTGAGTTCCACCGGCCTCGTCTGTTGCCGAAGCTGCTCGCTCAATCGGGACGTACGAGTCGTTGACCCTGCCGTCTGCTCGGTCATGCCGCCCTCTTTCGGAGTCGAGGATTCGTTTTCTCTTCGAATGCCCGACCGATGAAGTAGATCGACGAGATCAGCAGGATCAGGCCAAGCGATGGCGGCAGGACCCACCACCAGGCCGAGCGGATTGAGGCGGTCTGGAAGGCAAGGTTCAGCATCTGCCCCCAGCTTGCCATGTTCGGGTCACCCAGCCCGATAAAACTCAAACTCGCCTCGGTGAGCACGGCAAAAGCGATCGACATCGTCATCCATAGGAAGGCGACCGGAAGCACATTCGGCAAGATATGGTAAGTCATAATCCGCCAGTGGCTTGCGCCGAGCGCTCTGGCTGCTGCGATGAATGGCCGCTGCTTCTGGGTCAGCACGGCTGATCTCACAATTCGGGCGCCATTCCGCCAATACAGGAGGATGATCACGAACAGCACGTTCGTCAGACTCGGGCCGAGCACAGCGACCATGACGATTGCAAACGGAAGAGTCGGAATGCTGAGCGCGATATCGACGAGTCGCATGATCGCATCGTCGAGGTAGCCCCCGAAGTAGCCTGAGACCAGGCCGAGAACGGTGCTGATAAGACCGACGGCAATGGCTGCGCTGAGCCCAACCAGGAAGGCGATCCGGATTCCCAGGATAAACTGTGAGAGGACCGAGTGAGCAAAGTAATCGGTGCCAAATGGGTGGGCTGCACTTGGCTCGGCGAGACGAAGCATGGTTCCGTCAGGTGCCCGCAAGGCCTGAAATGGGTGAAGCGGCACAATGAGTGGGCCGAGAATGCCAACAACTGCGAGCGTAGCGATGACCGCCATCCCGACTACCGCCATTCGATCCTTGACGAGTAGCCCGAATGTCTCGATGAGCGGAGCAAACACCGAGCGCGATCGCCCGGCCGCCCAGATCGCCATCGCCTCTTGAACCCTGGACGGGTCAAACGCGACTGCCCGATCCTCTGAATAAACCGCGCTCGCACGTCTGATTTTCGATTTCTTCAGCAGAGTCATTTGAGGTTCCTCGCCGCCGTTACTTATAGACGACCCGAGGGTCGAGGTAGCTGTAGACAAGATCGGCAAGAAGATTCGATGCGACGATCATCACAGCGAGCAGGAAGAAGCCGGCCTGGGCAATCGGCATGTCTTGCCTCGTGACCGAGAATACCAGCTCCCGGCCTATCCCGGGCCAGCTGAAGACCACCTCGACGAGCACGATCCCCGCGACCGTCTCGGCTAAGCTGGGAAATAGCCAGGTAATGACCGGCAGCAGCGAGTTCCGAGCGGCGTGCCACATGACCCGGAATTCGCTCACACCCTTGGCTCGGACCATTTCGAGATAGTCTTCGCCTCGGGCTTCAATTACGCCAGTTCGCATGAGCAGCAGGTTTTCAGGAATGAACATCAGGGCGACGACCGCGACCGGGAGAATCAAGTGTTGGAGAAAGTCGCCGTTCAGGTATGTCGCTGCGAAGCCCGAAGGATTCGCTCCAGGGGTTCTCATGCCGAAACCCGGCAGCAGGTCGAAAAAGCCGCTGAAGACCATGAGCGCGAGGATCCCCGTTACGAAAGGTGGCGCTCCACGGATGACGGTCGCCAACAGAATACCCAGCCGCTCGATCGCCCCACCTCGGCGGGACCAGCCGACGAACATCCCGAGGAGTGAGCCGAACGTGGCACCAATTAGCAAGCCAGGGATCGCGATCCAGAGCGTGTTGAGAACCTTGGGTGCGAGGATTTCCCAGACGGGCTTGTTGTAGAAGAAGGAAAGCCCGAAGTTGCCTTGGAGCAGGTTCGCGAGGTACCGAGCATACTGAACGTAAAGTGGTCCCGTCAGTCCCCACTGCTCGAGCAGCCGCTGGCGGGTTGCCTCCGGCATGCCGCGCTCGACGAGCATCGCCGTCGGGTCGGACGGTATGATCCTGAAGATCACGAACATGAGGGTGACCATGACGAAGACGACGATGATCGACTGGATGATTCGGCGGGCTAAGTAGACTCGCATCTGGGCAAGACCCCCTTCAGTCAACGTTAACCCTTCGCGAGGTTCTGGGCGAAATTGCGCGGCTTGATGAACATCGTGTTCCGATCGAGCCGGCAAATTACCGGTTTTGCATCCATGCAGGCGTGGGCAGAGCACACCCACGCGGACGCATCATAGCCGGCGGCTCACCAACGCCCCTCGCTGTGCCCTGCGGTCGAGCGCGATATCCGGGACCCGCGCCTATCTCA
>JADGOT010000021.1 GCA_017882805.1 Glaciihabitans sp.
ATCGGTTGCTGGTGAAGACCCCGGCGACTGACGCGCCCGGCTCGAGCGCAACGACCGTCAGGTCGAAGCGGTTCGCCTTGCGGATACCGGCGATGGCGGTGCCTAGGGTGAGGCCGGGGATGGGGTGTAGCGCGTTGGCTGCGACCGGGAGAAGGTTTACTGACATGTCATTCGCGATCTCGACAAAATTCGTGTGACACAAGCACACTGGTTGTTTAGGGTAGCGTGTCGCGCCGGCAGCGACAATGCGACCACTTCCAACCGCCCCTCTTCGTACCGCCGTGACCCAACCGTTCTTCATCGACCTCATCACTCGGACCGACGAAGCACGGCGGGGATTCGAGACGAATCCCCGCGTGCTCCAAATCGTCGCCGACGGACTGTCGGTCGAAAGGTATCGAAGGTTGCTCTTGGAGCTTTACCACGTGGTGTGGCACTTCAACCCTACTTGCGCAGCGGCAGCCAGTCGACTGAGCGACAAACACGCGGAAATCCGCTACTTCCTCTACGACCACATGATGGAGGAAAAAGGGCACGAAGGATGGGTGGCTAACGATCTGGAGGTCGTGGGCGTGTCACACAGCGAAGTTGCCCTGTACCGTCCGAGCAACTCGATACTTGCGTTGAACGGGTACAACTATTGGTCTGCGGATCGGAGGCATCCCTGTTCCGTCCTCGGCATGCTATATGCACTGGAAGTCATCGCCTCTGTTTACGGCGGGCCGATTGCCGCGGCTATCAAGGAATCCCTTCTTCTCGAAGATGACCGAGGCATCTCGTTCATCACATCGCATATCACGATGGATGCCGAGC
This sequence comes from Glaciihabitans sp., assembly GCA_017882805.1. Classification (GTDB taxonomy): domain Bacteria; phylum Actinomycetota; class Actinomycetes; order Actinomycetales; family Microbacteriaceae; genus Galbitalea. The sequence continues at coordinate 814 of JADGOT010000021.1, forward strand.
ACATGGCGGAATTGCGGTTGATCCTCAACACGATTCGGGATGATGAGTCCAAAGTGGCGATCACAGAGTCCGCGACGTTCAACTTCGAGCAGTTCACGCGGGTCCTCGAAGCGATATGAGCGCGACGTCCGTGATACCGGCCGCGCTTGAGCGGCCTTACAAGTATCTCTGGCTGGAATGGGACCAGGAATTCGCCGTTCTGACGGCACGGATCTGCGTCAAGCCGATCCAGTGCTACAGCCTCGCGGCGATGGCCGAGCTTCAGCAGGTGTTCAACGACATCAGCGCCAATCCCGGGCTGGTCAAGCACTTCGTCATGGCCTCCGGCGCCCCTGGGGTGTTCAATTTCGGAGGCGATCTTTCGCTGTTCGTGCTCCTGGTCCGCGCTCGCGATCTGGACTCCCTCAAGCTTTACGCCAGAAGATGCGTCGACCTCGTGTGGTGGCTCGAGAACGCGGCACAAGTGGGCGTCCACACCACCGCACTGGTGCAAGGTGACGCCCTCGGTGGCGGTCTGGAATCAGCGCTTCTTCACCACAACGTCATCTTCGAGCGCAACACGCAGGCTGGCTATCCGGAGGTCCTGTTCAACCTCTTTCCGGGGATGGGAGCCTGGCACTTGACCATTCGCAAGGGCGGCTTCGGCATCGCCAACGACATGATCCTGTCCGGTCAGATCTACACCGCCGATCAACTGCAGCGCGCCGGCCTGGTCGACTTGGTCGTCGATGTCGGCCAAGGCGAGTCGGCGTTGAGGAAGATTGTGAGATCAGCGCATCCGAGATTGCGCGGCACCCTTACTGCACTGCAGGCGCGAAGGATCGCTGCGCCCATCACCTATGAATCCCTGCAATCGGTAGTCGAGCTCTGGGCCGTCAGCGCGCTGAGGCTGAAGGACCGGGATCTGCGCTTGATGGAACGACTAGCCCGGGCGCAAGTACGTAAGGTCGGAGGCGCCGCGGAGGGCGCTGTCGAGGAGATCAAGCGCATCGAGCTCGACACCGCGTGGGGATTCGAAAGGACCGGGCTCAGCGAATGGAGCACCTTGACGTAGCCTGGATCTCTAATGATCCACGAATCGGCTGCTCAAAGCCACAATTTCAGAACATCGCGAAGCTGCGCACGCGTGTAAGGCTTCGCCAGGTGTGCATCCATTCCGGCGGCAAGCGCCTTTGTCGCATCCTCGTCGAAGGCATTTGCGGTCACGGCGACAATCGGGACGCGTTCCCGCGACGCAGCCGCCTCCCGTCTGCGAATCTCCCGGGTGGTGTCGTACCCGTCGAGCACGGGCATGAAGCAGTCCATTAGCACGAGGTCAAACGATCGCATGTCCATGGCCTCGAGTGCCTCAGCGCCGTTCGACGCCTCGTAAACGTCCATTCCCAGGGATTGAAGAACTTCTCGCGCGATCATTCGATTCACATCGTTGTCTTCCACGATCAGCGCGACCCCGTAGAAGCTCACTTCGCTTCCGAGCCCGCCCATAGCGGAATCGAGCGGCGCGGGGTGGGTCTCAGCGGGATCTGATTCGAAAAGCGCAGAAAACCAGAACTTCGACCCGGTGCCGGGGCTGCTTTCAAATTCGATGCGTGAGCCCATGGCCTCGGCGATTCGCTGACTGATGGCCAGGCCCAGGCCGGTGCCGCCCGTGCGGCGCTTATCATCGCCGAGGACCTGGTGAAACGGCTGAAACAACCGAGAGAACGACTCTTCGGGAATCCCCACACCGGTATCAAGCACTTCGAATCTCACTCGCGCGTGACCAAGGGGCGCGTGTTCTGCGCGTAGCACGAGCGTGACGCTTCCCCGCTCGGTAAACTTGATCGCGTTGCCGAGAAGATTGAGCAGTACCTGCTTCAGCCTCTGGGCATCACCGATGACCCAGTTGGCGACGGCGCGGTCGAGATCCAAAGTCAAGGTCAGGCCCTTGCCTTCCGCATTCGCCCGAAACAGGGCGATGACCGACGCCGCGACGCCGTGAATCGACATCGGCGCGTGAGCGAGGTTCAGCTTGCCCGCCTCGATCTTGGAGTGATCAAGCACGTCGTTCAGGATGTCCATCAGCGAACTCCCGGACATGGCCGCGGTATTGACGAGTTGTCGCTGGCGAGGGTCGAGCTCCGAATGCCGTAGCAGATCCAGGGAACCCAGCACGCCGTTCATCGGCGTACGGATCTCGTGGCTCATTGTCGCGAGGAATTGCGACTTCGCGAGGTTTGCCGCTTCTGCGGCGTCCTTGGCCAGCTGCAGTGATGCGTTCGCGAGATCCTCTTCAAGTCCGTGGCGAATTGCCCGGGAGGTCGTATTGCTGACTTCCCGGGACGCCCTCGCCATCGTGAGGCCGAAGATTCCGACCAGCACGGCGAGAGGCAATGAGCGGACGTTGTCGACGGCGAGGCTGACAACTACGACGGAGCCCATCGACAGCCCCACGAGCCAGTTGAAGGATCTGCCCACAAGCGACATGAAGAGTGCAGCCGTGGCAACGGATCCGATAGCGATCACGACGTAGACCGTGGCACGCGTCCCGCCAAGGAGCGGATAGATGCCAAACGAGCAGATGACCCACAGCAATCCGGCGAGTATCGAGTTCCCTTCCAGTTCCCTGGTTGCCTTCGCCACGAGCGTTTCGCTCAAGACAGTCCGTGTGTCGTACCGCTTCGACAGCGAAAACCTCCAGGCGGCCACCGAAATACCCACGGCCGCAGCCGCCACAGGGGCCCAGACCGCGCCTGCCTGCCAACCCAGTATCACCACTACGGCGACCGCGACCAGTTGAAGGGGCACGCTTCGCGTCGAATTCATCAGGGCGAGGTGCAACAGCTCGCGCCGGACGGCAACCTCGGTGTCGGGCTCGGGATTCATCGAGCCCAAGGATATCGCGCGAAGTCGGTCACGAAGTGAGCCAATTTGAACCGGATTTTGTGGATCACCACGCGCGTTCTCGATAACCGCCGGCCGAATTCGGTTCGGGCCAAGCCAAGCTGACAATCTGTGCTCAGCCCCTGCGCAGTCCTCGTGAGGATGTCGTCGTACTTCGGTGCGCAGGCCGTTCCAGCCGTTCGGCTCCATGAGCGAGCCCGGGCGGTGCAGCGAGTCTTCGTTTGTGGGATTGTTGGGTTCATCTGGTGCGTCGAATCGTGGCTTGGTCGCTTCACCCACGCTAAGGACTACGCCGCGCTCGGCTTCACGATCCTCTACGTCACCGCAAGTCTTCTCAATCGAAGTCGTGGCGACTTCCACTCCCAAGCGAGTCTTACATTCCTCTAACGCGTATCTCGTCCACGAAACCGTCTACCTGACTGTCGCGCTCACGTTAGACCCGAACACCTTTGCCTTCCTGCACACCTTGGTCCTCGTAGTCGTCGTCCGTCGCGGAATCAGAAATGGACTTCGAACGATGTACCTTGCCTGGAGCGCGAGCTCACGCTGTCGTTCTGCCTGATGTTGCTGTCCGTGCCCGTGTCTTTCTCCTTCCTGATCAGGCGAGTGCCCAATGTCAGGGCGATCGAGGAAGAACGCGCGCGCATCTCGGCCATGAACGAAATCGCTGCCGCCCGAAAAATCTTTCCACGCCAAGGTCAGCCACGAGCTGCGCTCGCCCCTGCAAGACATCGTCTCGGCGCTCGATGTGCTCGAGCTGCGGCATGGGCGCGCGGGCGACGACGAGATCATCGGGCGCATCCGACGGTCATCGCTGCTCCTGTACACGCATCTGCGCGACCTGCTGACGCTCGTGCGCGGCGAGCCCGCGCTGCGCCAGGTGCTGCTCAGCGTCGCGCCCACGGCGCGACCGAGTCAGCCCGGTCTCTGGTCGGAAAGCGACTGAGCGCCGCGTCCTCGGGGCGACCGGCGCGTCGTCGCCAGCGGCCGGCTCA
>JADGOT010000199.1 GCA_017882805.1 Glaciihabitans sp.
GAGGTGCGTCACCCGGTGTCGGGCGAGCGCGTCTGCGACCGTGTCGGTCTCGAATCCCTGGTTCAAGACCGTCGTCGCCCCCATCAACGCACACGCGTAGCTGACCTGCGATGACATGTGAAACATGGGCTGCGGCTGGAAGAAGACGGCACCGGGCTGGATGGGTACCTCCATCGCCGCCTGGGCCTGACGAGCCAGAATCACGCGGTTCGTCATTGGAACCCCCTTCGCCTGCCCGCTCGTGCCGCTAGTGAAAAGCAGCGTTGCGACGGCATCGGGGTCGATCGCGGGACGGCCGCGGACTGGGTTGGCGCGTTGAATGCACTTCTCATATGACACCCCAGCCCCATCTGCGCCGAGATAAAGGGTCGGTTGAACGTCGAGGGCTGCCGCCGAGTCAGCGAGACCAGGACCGTGGATCAACAAACGCGGCGAGATTCGATCGATTACTTGCTCGAGCTCGGCCACTGCCAGCCAGAAGTTGAGCGTCGCCAGTGTCACCCCCGCCCGCTGGCAGCCGAGCTGCAGCTCAAAGAACTCGGTCTCGTTCCGAGCCAGTAGCGCGATCGTCTGGCCTCGGCCGATGTCCAATTCGCCGAGTACGGCGATGAAGCGGTTCGCCCGATCGTCCACCTCGGCAAATGTGACTGCCCGATCTGCGCCGACAACGCACAGAGCCCGCCCGTGCCGCATGATCGAGCTACCAAGGATGTCAGGGTTCACTGCTCGACCGCTATCGGGAGATACGTAGAGCTTGGCTTCATCGCGTACATCTGTGCGCCCTTCCAATGCGGATGGTAATCTGACGGCAGATTATCAAGGGAGCGGAACGTGGAGAAGAGCGCTTCAGGAATCGGCCTCAAGGGCGTTTACGGGCCTGACGACGTGCGATGCGGGACTGGGTCGGAGCAGCCTGGCCACCCGCCGTTCACTCGCGGTGCGTACGAGGAGATGTATCGATCACAACCTTGGCGCATTTTCCAACTGAGCGGGTTTGGGAATCCGGAGGACGAGGGAGCGAGAATTCGATTTCTGCTCGACCACGGCGAGACGGGCTTCATCATGGAACACGATCGCAACATCGCGGACCACTTGTACGACGTCGACCATCGCGAGGTGGTGGCCCGCCGAGAGGACGTCGGGTTGGTTGGCGCTGTACTCTTGAGCGTCGACGACTTCGACACCGTGTTGCAGGGAATCGCGCTGGATGAGGTGTACGCCCATCCGGGAGGCGGGGTCGTGCAGCACGGTCCGTTCGCGCTGGCGAGCTACTGGACCGTCGCGCTTGAACGCGGCTATCAACTCCAGCAACTCGCTGGAACCGGTCAAAGTGATTTCTTCCTCACATACCTCGGTTGCATCACCAAGCAACAGATTCCGCCTTCTGTCGGGCTTCGTCTGAACTGCGACATCATCGAATTCTGCGAAGCGCATCTGCCGCGCTGGGTACCTGTGTCGATTGCGGGCTACAACGGCGCCGACTCGGGGCTTGATTCTGTCCAGGAGCTCGGCGCTGTGTTTGCGAACAGCATCGAGTATCTCGACGAGATGCAACGGCGGGGAACCGTGCCGCTCGAGAGGGTTGCCCAACGGGTCGGCGGCATCAACTTGCGGGTCGGTCTCGATCTGTTCGAGGACGCCGCGAAGCTGCGCGCTGCTCGGCGCATCTGGAGCCGACTCCTTCGAGAGCGGTACGGCATCACGGACACTCGAGCGTCGAAGCTACGTATTCACAGCCTTACCGCTGGCTCCTCCATGCGGTACCAGCAACCGCTGAACAACATCGTACGAGGGACCATCATGGCTCTCGCCGGCGTGCTGGGTGGCACGCAGTCGCTCGGCGTATCGGGCTACGACGAGGCCATCTCGATTCCGTCCGAGCACGCCCACCAAATGTCGATCAGAGTGCAACAGATCTTGCAGAACGAGTGCAATCTCACGGAGGTCTCCGATCCGCTGGGTGGTTCGTATTACGTCGAGGCACTGACAGAAGCGCTCGATGAACGTGCTACGACTTTCACGAGTGAGATCCTCGAACAGGGAGGATTCGTCTCGGCTCTCGATTCCGGCTGGCTACATGGTGTCGCTGCCGAGAACCAGCTGACGGAACTTCGTGACATCGAAAGCGGTGCAAAGCGAATAGTCGGTGTGAACGTCGCCACGGAAGACGATTCTCCATTCGTTGTTGACGGCTTCCAGGGATCCAGCGATGCGTGGGAGCGGGGCATGGAACGAATAACTGCGTTGCGAGCCGAGCGCGACAGCCATCGCACGGGCGATGCGCTGAAGGCGCTCGATCTGGCTTGTCGCAGCAACGGGAATGTGATGCCGCCCATGATGGATGCCGTGGCCAGTCGCGCGACGGTAGGTGAGATCGGTGGGGTGTTTCGCGCGGCTTTCGGGGACTGGAACGTTCCTATTCGGTTCTGATGGCTCGGGTGTTGGTGGCGAAAACAGGGCTCGACGGCCATTGGCGCGGGGTATTGGCCGTGGCGACTGCTCTACGAGAAGCGGGCTTCGAGGTCATCCTCTTGGGCATGGCCACCACGGAGGAGATCGTGGCTGCTGCGGAGCAGGAGGATGTCGATCTGGTGGGACTCAACGTCGGGGGTCACATCGCGGTAGTCGAACGAATCATCGAGGGACTACGTGCGCGTCTTCCTGACCTCCCGGTGATCGCTGGTGGAACAATTGCGCCCTGGGTGGTCGAGCGTCTTGCGGAGTTGGGTGTTCCATCGTTCCCGCCCGGCTCACGTCTCGCCGATGTTGTCACGGCGGCTCGCAACGCCGTTGGCGAAAGCACGAAGCAATGACGAATGGAACGCTCGACGGTCGCGTCGCCCTCGTCACGGGTGCGTCCAGCGGTCTGGGGCGTCGAGCAGCAGAGGTGCTGCACGGCGCCGGCGCGACAGTCGTGATGGCAGCCCGCCGAATGGATCGTCTCGAAGAGCTCGCGGGAGAGTTGGAGACACGGGCGATCGCAGTGGCGTGCGACATACGGTCGGACGACGCGGTCGAGGGGCTTTTTGCACGGATCGACGAGGTCGGACCGTTGGAGATCGTCGTGTCCGCGGCGGGTATCAGCGACGCTGCGAGGGCGGAAACGCAGTCTCGACGCGACTTCACCGACGTCCTCGAGGTCAACCTCATTTCGGCCTTTGACATCGCAACCCATGCCGCGCGGCGCATGCTCCCTGCGGGCCGCGGTTCGATAATCAACATCGCGTCGATCTTCGGACTGGTTGCGTCAACGCCCGTACGTGCGGCCGCCTACGCAGCCAGCAAGGGGGGTTTGATCAACCTGACGCGGGAGCTCGCAGCCCAATGGGGCCGGAAGGGAGTCCGAGTCAACGCCATCGCTCCCGGTTGGTTCCCGACCGAGATGAACGAAGAGATGTTCGCCTCGCCGAACTCAGTCGATTGGATCAAGCAGAACACGGTTCTCGGGCGCGCCGGCAGCGACGGCGAGCTCGACGGTGCGATTCGTTACCTCGCTTCGGACGAGAGCTCGTACGTCACCGGTCATGTCCTCGTGATCGATGGCGGATGGACCATTCGCTGACCGGGTGACCGTTCTGCGCTCGCGCCACTCGATGTTCTCGCCGGACGAGATTGGTGGCCATCCCGTACAACCACGGCAGCCCGCGAAAGTTGTCCATCCACTTGTCCATCTGCGGAGCGCTGCTGCACGATATTGGAGGAGACTAGATGAGATGAAGTCCGAACGTGAGCAGGTCAGATGCGACCAGAAGCGACTCAACGAGACGTGCTCGCGCTCATTCCTAAACCGTGTGTCGTAGGTTCGAATCCTACCGGGGGCGCAAAACAGCTGGTAGATGGTGGTAAAGGATCCAACGGAGACCAGATGTTCGGTCGAGTTGTCCATCCGCCGGATGGACAACCGGTGGAAAGGCACCTGGTCGTCAAGGCCTGTGAACAGGTGTGATGCGGC
>JADGOT010000200.1 GCA_017882805.1 Glaciihabitans sp.
GCTCCCTGAGTCGCGCCGGACTCATCGAACACACGTGCGACGTGGAGGCCGGTGCGGCGCATCGTGGCCAGCGCATCCTCGATATCCGTTGATCCGGCGATTGAGATCAGTTTGCGGATGCGCCGGGGCGGCACCGGCTCGGTGTATTCCTCGTCGTCAAGGTCGAGTACATCCTTGAGGTGGAGATAACCGGTCGGCTCCCCCGCCTCATCCACGAGCACGTATCGCGAGAAACCGCGCTGGGCAACGGCGCGCTCGACATCGACCGGTGCCGCGTCCTCGGGAAGCGTGACGAGGTTCGCGATGCCGACCGCGATATCCGCGACCCGCTTGGCCGAGAACTCGAATGCGGCGTTGAGGGTTCCCGTGGTGTCGGTGAGGAGCCCCTCGCGTGTTGATTGAGCCACAATGTTAGCGACCTCGTCGACCGTGTAAGTGCTGTTCGCCTCACTCTTTGGCTTAATCCCGACGAGTCGAACGATCCCGTTCGAGGTCGCGTTGAGCGCGACGATGATCGGCCGGAAAATCGTCGCAAAACCAACCAGCGGCGGCGCGAGAATCAGCACCGCGCGTTCCGGCACCGAGAACGACAGGTTCTTCGGCACCATCTCGCCGAAGATCACATGCAGGAATGAGACGATCAGCAGCGCGACGATGAATGAGACCGTTTCGACGACTGCCTCGGTCAGGTGTAGCGCGTCGAGCGGCCGCGAAACGAGGTCGTGGATCGCGGGTTCCGACACGTTGAGGATGAGAAGCGAGCAAACCGTGATTCCGAGCTGAGTCGTCGCGAGCATGAGCGTCGCGTGCTCCATCGCCCAAAGCGCGGTCTTTGCCGCCCGCGACCCCCGGTCTGCGCGCGGCTCAATTTGTGAGCGCCGCGCCGAGATGATCGAGAATTCCGCCGCGACAAAGAAGGCGTTGACGAACAGAAGCATGCCCAGCCAGCCGATTCCCCACCATTCACTCATCGCGACCCCCGTCCAGCGGTTCGGGGTTCGGGGTATAGCGAACTCGATCGATACGGCGACCATCCATGCGCTCGACGCGGAACACGCCACCGTTGACGGTGACCGTATCGCCGGCGGTGGGAAGCTTTCCGAGTTCGCTCATCATCCAGCCCGCGACGGTGTCGTACGGGCCGTCCTCCGGCACGTTGACGTCGGTGCGCCCGAGGAGTTCGTCAGGGCGCAGGATGCCCGGAAAGGTAAACCAGTCCCGGCTGCGCACCACGTCGGGGCGGTTTCTGTCGTGTTCGTCGGAAACCTCGCCGACGAGTTCTTCGACCAGGTCTTCGAGTGTCGTCACTCCCGCAGTGCCGCCGTATTCATCCACGACGACCGCCATCTGGTAGCCACGGCCGCGCAGTTCTCCGAGCAGCAGGTCGAGTTTCATGGTTTCCGGTACGCGAAGCGCTTCGCTCTGCAGCGCGGTCACGGGCACGTCTGCGCGCTTCTCCCGTGGCACAGCGACCGCCTGCTTGACGTGCACGAGCCCGATGACGTCATCGATGCCGTCGTCAATCACCGGGAACCGGGAGAACCCGGTTCGGCGCGCGAGGTCGATGACATCCTGCGCCGTGTCTACCCGTTCGACGCTCGCAACCCGTGGACGAGGCGTCATGACGTCCTGAGCCGTCAGGTCGACGAACGCGAGTGTGCGAGCCAACAGAGTAGCGGTGTCGTGGTCGAGGCTGCCCTCGCGAGCAGAGCGGCGAACCAGTGAGGTCAACTCCTCGGCAGTGCGGGCGAAACTGAGTTCCTCTTTCGGCTCAATGCCGAACACACGAAGAAAGCCATTTGCCGTCACGTTCAGAACCCACACGACGGGCTTGAACACGGTGGTGAAGCCGACCTGGAACGGGATGACCACCTTGCCGGTCTCTCGGGGCAGCGCGAGCGCGATGTTTTTCGGTACGAGCTCGCCCAGAATCATGGAGATCAGCGTGGCGATCGCGACGGCCACGATCGCCGCGATGGCGACTACCCAGCCCTTCGACCAGCCGAGCGAGGTCAACGGCCCCGTGAGCAGTGCGACAAAGGCAGGCTCGAACGTGTACCCGGTGAGCAGCGTGGTGATCGTGATTCCGAGCTGCGCGCTCGACAGGTGGGTTGACGTGATCTTGAGCGCGTGGATCGTCATCCCCAGATTGCGTTCGCCCCGCTTCTGGCGAGCCTCGAGATCTGAGCGGTCGAGGTTTACGAGTGCGAACTCGGATGCGACGAAGAATCCCGTCCCGATGGTGAGCAGCACACCGACGACGAGCAGCAGCCACTCAGGCATTGCACTCCGGACTACTGGGGTCGTCCATTATCTACAAGAGTATAGAAGTCCCTACCAGCTAACAGGCAGCGCCTTTCCCTCTTCGTACCCGGCTGCGCTCTGGATGCCGACGAGAGCCCGCTCGTGAAATTCGTCAACGGTGGAGGCACCGGCATACGTGAAGGAGCTGCGCACCCCCGAGGTGATCATGTCCAGCAGGTCTTCGAGCGACGGACGCAACGGATCGAGGTAGATCTTGGAGCTCGAGATTCCCTCCGCGAACAGCGTCTTGCGAGCGAGCTCGTAGGGGTCGAGATTGTCGAAGCGCTCCTTGACGGCCTTGGTCGAGGCCATGCCCCAGCTCTCCTTGTACAGCCGGCCATCCGCATCAGTGTTGAGAGTGCCGGGCGCCTCGATGGTTCCCGCGAACCAGGAACCGACCATGACGGATGCCGCCCCGGCGGCGAGCGCGAGCGCGACGTCGCGCGGATACCGCACGCCGCCGTCTGCCCAGACCGACGCACCGAGCTCGCGAGCAACGGCCGAAGTTTCGAGCACGGCCGAGAACTGCGGCCGGCCAACTGCTGTCATCATTCGCGTCGTGCACATGGCGCCCGGTCCGACACCGACCTTGATAATGCTCGCGCCGGCATCCACGAGATCTCGTACCGCGCCAGCCGTGACGACATTTCCGGCGACGATCGGCACACCGAGCTTCAGGGCCGCGACCGTAGTAAGCGCGCGCAGCATGCCCTCCTGGTGACCGTGAGCCGTGTCGATCACGAGGACGTCCACGCCCGCGGCCACGAGGTCCTTGGCCTTTGCCGCCACATCGCCGTTGATGCCAATTGCGGCCGCCACTCGAAGTCGACCCGATGAGTCGAGCGCCGGCTCGTACAGGGTCGAGCGAAGGGCACTGCGTCGGCTGAGCGTTCCCACGACCTTGCCGTCTTTGAGCACAGGGGCGAACTCGAGGTTGGCGGCCACCATTAGGTCGAACGCGGCGCGCGGTCCGTCGATGTCATCGACCTCGAGCGAAGCCAGTGCACCGTGAAGGAGGTCGCCGAGCCGCGCATCCGGCAGCGCGGTGGCGAGCCGCCCCGCCTGGATCGTGCCGAGGTATTCGCCCTTGTCGCCGTGCAGCACGATCCCGTGCCCGTCGACGGCAGGAATCCGTTGCAGAGCCGACGCAGCACTGTCGTCCGGCGAGGCGATGAGCGGGCTGTCCCAGGCGACGGGCTGCTCCTTGACCCACTTGATGGCGGCAACGAGGTCATCGTGGTGCAGGTCCTGTGGCAGCACGCCGAGTCCCCCGCGGCGCGCGAGCGTCGCTGCGAGCCGAGGTCCCGTCACCGAGTTCATGTTCGCGGCCACCAGCGGAATGGTCGTGCCGGTGCCGTCGGGCGGTGTTAGCGAGACATCGAGACGACTCGAGACGGCGGATCGATTTGGCACCAGGAACACGTCCGAGTACGTGAGGTCGTGCACAGGCGTTGTCTCATAGAACTGCATGATTTTAACGCTAGACCCTCGTACTGGCGACAGCATGCACCGTTCTGAACGGTTAGGCTTAACGGCGGTGCGAAGCGCATGCCGCACCTTCCAAGAGGCGCACGCGAATATCGGCGTGCAATAAGCGGATGAGAGTGGGCGGTCGGCTGTGTCAAGCCACGTGACCGGAGTCGAGGATGGTGCCTCGAGCGAATTCGGAGCCAATGAATGGCTCGTAGACGAGATGTACGAGAAATACATCGTCGACAAGAATTCGGTTGAGCAGAGCTGGTGGCCCATCCTCGAGAGCTACAAGCCAACGGGCGGGCAGGACACTCCCCCGCAGGTCACTCCCCCGCAGGTCACCACGCCGCAGGTCACCACGCCGCAGGTCACCACGCCGCAGGTCACCACCCCGCCGGTCACCACCGACCCGACACCGACCTCGACCATCACTCTTCCGACGCCAAGTGTTGACACCACCGCTCCTGCTGAACTGGTCGACGACGCTCCACCCAGCGACTCCTCGCCGCAGACGGGCTCGCAGCCCATTGCTCGTACGACGTCTGTTCAGGCCAAGCCAGCGCCGATCCCGGCTGAGGCACCGTCGACCACCTCCGTCGCTGTCGTCTCCGACGGCGAGCCGGTGGGGGAACCAGAGAACACCGTCGCGGTACTCAAGGGCATCGCGAAGAGCCTCGCCGCCAACATGGACCTCAGCCTCACGGTTCCGACCGCGACGAGCGTTCGCACGATTCCCGCCAAGTTGATGATCGACAACCGAATCGTGATCAACAACCACCTCAAGCGCGCACGCGGCGGCAAAGTCTCCTTCACGCACCTCATCGCGTGGGCCATGGTCGAGACGCTCAAGGAGTTCCCGAGCCAGAACGTGTACTACGACGAGATCGACGCCAAGCCGTCGGTCGTCACCCCGGCGCACATCAACCTGGGCATCGCGATCGATCTGCCCAAGCCCGATGGCACGCGCAGCCTGGTCGTCCCTGGTATCAAACGCACCGACACGATGGGCTTCGCCGAATTCCTGGTCGCCTATGAGGATGTCGTCACCCGCGCCCGCGACAACAAGCTCACGATGGCCGACTACCAGGGCAACACCATCTCACTGACAAACCCCGGCGGAATCGGTACCGAGCACTCGGTGCCGCGTCTCATGAAGGGCGCGGGCAGCATCATCGGTGCCGGCGCACTCGAGTATCCCGCGGAGTTCCAGGGCGCATCCACTCGCACGCTGGCCGACCTCGGAATCGGCAAGACCATTACCCTCACCAGCACCTACGACCACCGCGTCATTCAGGGTGCCGGCTCGGGCGAGTTCCTCAAGAAGGTGCACGAGCGCCTCATTGGCGAGCACGAGTTCTACGAAGGCATCTTTGCTGCGCTCCGTATCCCCTACGACCCGATTCACTGGGCCTCAGACATCTCGGTCGACCTCGCCGATCAGGTCGGCAAGACGGCTCGCGTTCAAGAGCTCATCAACTCTTTCCGTGTTCGCGGCCACCTCATGGCCGACGTGGACCCGCTCGAGTATCGCCAGCGGTCACATCCCGACCTCGACATCTCGAGCCACGGCCTCACCTTCTGGGATCTCGATCGCGAGTTCGTCACGGGCGGATTCGGCGCCAAGAAGGTTGCACTCCTGCGCGAGGTGCTCGGAACCCTGCGCGACGCCTACTGCCGCACCATCGGCATCGAGTACATGCACATCCAGGACCCGGCGCAACGCAAGTGGATCCAGGACCACGTCGAGAAGCCCTACCTGAAGCCCAGCCACGACGAGCAGATGCGTATTCTCGGCAAACTCAATGAAGCCGAGGCATTCGAGACGTTCCTGCAGACCAAGTACGTCGGGCAGAAGCGCTTCAGCCTCGAGGGTGGCGAGTCCACCATTTCCCTTCTTGACTCCATCATTCAGGATGCTGCCCACGCCGACCTCGAAGAGGTCGTCATCGGCATGGCCCATCGCGGTCGCCTCAGTGTGCTGACGAACATCGCGGGCAAAACCTACGGGCAAATTTTCCGTGAGTTTGAAGGCACTCAAGACCCGAAGACCGTGCACGGCTCTGGTGACGTGAAGTATCACCTCGGCACCGAGGGAACCTTCACCAGCGCCGACGGCAAGCAGATTCCGGTCTATATCGCCGCGAATCCGTCCCATCTCGAGGCCGTCGACGGCGTCATGGAGGGCGTCGTTCGGGCAAAGCAGGACCGCCATCCGATCGGGACGTTCCGGGTGCTTCCGATTATGGTGCACGGCGACGCCGCAATGGCAGGCCAGGGCATCGTCGACGAAGTCCTTCAAATGTCGCAGCTTCGTGCGTATCGCACGGGCGGAACCGTACATCTCAACATCAACAACCAGGTCGGCTTCACGACGCCTCCCGGTGAGGGTCGAACCTCCGTCTACTCGACGGACGTCGCGAAGACCATTCAGTGCCCGATCTTCCACGTGAACGGCGACGACCCTGAGGCCGTCATGCGCGTTGCGCACCTCGCGTTCGAGTACCGCCAGGAGTTCAAGCGGGACGTCGTGATTGACCTGGTCTGCTACCGCAGGCGCGGCCACAACGAGGGCGACGACCCCTCGATGACGCAGCCGCTCATGTACAACCTCATCGAGGCGAAGCGCTCCGTGCGCACGCTCTACACCGAGGCTCTTGTCGGCCGCGGTGACATCACCGAGGAAGAGTACGACGCCGCTCACAAGAACTTCCAGGAGAGCCTCGAGCGCGCTTTCGCCGAGACCCACGCCGCACAAACGGGCTCGATGCCCATCATCACCACAGACGGCGGAGCCGTCGCGGACCTCGAGCGTCCTGACGCGCAGCAGGATGACGCGATCGGCGAGCCGGAAACCACCGGAGTACTGGAGTCGGTCGTCCAGCTCATCGGCGACGCGCACGACAACCCGCCGGCCGGATTCACGGTTCATCCCAAGCTTCAGGCACTTCTCAAGAAGCGCCTCGACATGAGTCGCAACGGTCAGATCGACTGGGGTTTTGGTGAGCTTCTTGCTCTCGGGTCGCTACTGCTCGAGGGAACCCCGGTGCGCATGGCGGGCCAGGACACGCGACGCGGCACCTTCGTGCAACGCCACGCTGTGTTCCACGACCGACTGAACGGGCAGGAGTGGTTGCCGCTCGCGAACCTGAGCGACACGCAGGCCCGCTTCTGGATCTACGACTCTCTGCTGAGCGAGTACGCAGCCATGGGCTTCGAGTATGGCTACTCGGTCGAACGGGCCGACGCACTCGTCCTCTGGGAGGCGCAGTTCGGTGACTTCGCCAACGGGGCCCAGATCATCCTCGACCAGTTCGTGTCCTCTGCCGAACAAAAGTGGGGACAGCGCTCAAGCCTCGTCCTGTTGCTGCCACACGGGTACGAGGGCCAGGGGCCCGACCACTCATCCGCACGCATCGAACGCTTCCTGCAGCTGTGCGCGGAAAACAACATGACCGTCGCGCGGCCGTCGACGCCCGCGTCGTACTTCCACCTTCTGCGTCGCCAGGCGTACGCCCGCCCGCGTCGTCCGCTCATCGTCTTCACGCCCAAAGCCATGCTTCGCCTTCGCGGCGCGAGCAGCGAGGTCGCCGACTTCACGTCGGGCAAGTTCGAGCCGGTGCTGGATGACGCGACCATCACCGACAAATCCGCTGTCAAGCGGGTGCTGCTCACCGCAGGCAAGATCTACTACGACATCCTCGCGGAGGTCGAAAAGCGCACTGAGTCGTCGAACGGCGTGAAAGACGTCGCCATCGTTCGCATGGAGCAGTTCTATCCGCTCCCGGCAGCCGAACTGAGCGCGGTTCTCGGTGGCTACCCCAACGCCGACGTGGTCTGGACTCAGGACGAACCCGAGAATCAGGGCGCGTGGCCTTACTTGTCGTTCGAACTCGGACGCGGCGGCGGTCAGGCAATCTCGGTTGCCTCGCGCCCCGCATCTGCATCTCCCGCGACCGGATCGTCGAAGCGCAGTGCGCGCGAGCAGGAAGATCTGATCAAAGGCGCTCTGGCGGTCCCCCTAACTCTCTAGCTCGGCACCCCGAACTGGGGGCATCAGAAGTAAAACCTCGATGCTCACGGCCGCGAAGATAGTGTGTGCCCTCACCCGCGAGGGCACTTGCCCGAGATCGTCTGCACCCGCTGCCGTCTCGGTCACGATCGCGTTGCGTCCTGGGCAGACGTTCCGTCTGTTGCCAGGAGCACCATGTCATCACGCCTCCAGACCGTCCTTCTCGTCGCTGCAGTTGCCGTAGTCGTAGCACTCGCCACGGTTTCGATTGTTGCGAATGGCGCGCAGCCTGAGCACTCGGATGTCGCACTCGGCACCCACAACCCGGCCAGCGTGTCTGTGTCCGGAGACACCCGGGGATCCAGCGATCCCGGCACATCTCAGATTTCGGATGCCACGGGCTCGACCACTTCGACTCCGAGCGCCACACCGAGCCCGACTTCGACCAGCGCATCATCGTCGACAGTGAGCGCAGTCAGCACTTCGACAACCACCAACTCGGGCACCGAGAAGGTGTGGGTCAGCGTTGTCTCGACGACGCCCCAGACCTCTGACGATGTCAACACCGGCCTGACCCAGTCGGCAGCGCAGACTCTCATCTCTCAAATCAATTCATACTGGTCGACCCAGTCCGGAAGCGCCGTGACGGTGCAACTCGCGGGATTTGAAACGCGATCGCTTGGTGAGAGCACGTGTGATCCGAACGCCGCTCTGAGCGCCGAGGAGACCGGCTCGTTTGGCGGAATGTTCGCGCGCAGTGCCTGGAAGGGAACGCACGAGCACTTGCTGGTTCTGTCGGCAGAGTCCTGCAACGCGGATTCCTTCGCCACCGTCGGGGGCGTGGGCGGCGAGATCTTCTCGGGTAACGGAATCGGCACCACCATGGGTGTGCCGTACCTCCTGCACGAGTTCGGTCACAATCTCGGCTTCGAGCACGCAGATGCGTCGATCTGCACAAATACCACTAGCTACGACGGCAAGACGGCGGATATCTCCTTCACCAGCACGGTCTGCCCGACCCGGGAATACGACGACTACTTCGACATCATGGGATACACGGTCAAGAACGCGACCCCGAACCTCTCGAGCCCACAGCGCATTCTCGCCGGCTGGATGACCAACTACGCGACAATCACGAGCAGCAGCGCCACGACAACGACGACCCTTACGCCGCTCGGCAGCTCTGGCGGAACCCAGGCACTCAAGGTGATCGACCCAATTAGCGGTGATGCCTATTACATCGAGTACCGCACCAACGCCGGTCTCGACGCGACCAGCGCGGAATTCAACTACGGACTCCAGTGCGATCCGGCGATGTCCGGGTACACGATCTGTGAGCTTGACAGCAACAAGACCTTGGGCGACGTGCGCGTGCTGCGAGTTCTCCCCATTGCGGCGACGGGCGCGAATGGCACAACGGTTCTGGCGACCGGACTGACCGCCGGGTCATCCGACAAGACTAAGCGTCACACTCACCTGAACACCGGCGATGGTTTTTCCAGCGTCGACGGTGCCTTCACCATCTCGGTCCTGTCGATGAGTGCATCGAAGGGCGCGGCAATCTCGGTGACCTTCGGCGCGCCGACATCCACGCCGACCCCGACGCCCAGTCCGACCTACACGACCGTTCCGGCAACGCAGCAGCTAACGACTGCCCCGGCGCACGCTGCTCCGGGACACCGCAGACTGTTCTAGTTGGCGAGCTGCCCGAGACGATCGAGAACGGCGGCACGCAGGTCATCTGGCGCCTTCTCCTGGCACGCGGCGCGTACCCGCTCGGTCAGAGTCAAACCGATCAGGTGCTCGTCTGAGCAGTCGGTGCATCCGGCGAGGTGTTCGGTAATGTCGACGAAATCCTGATCGCTGACCTCGCGGTGCAGGTATTCCTCAAGCTCCGCCTTTGCTTTGTCGCAACCGCAGTCGGTCATTTCGCGCTCCTAGAAAGTT
The DNA here is from genome assembly GCA_017882805.1 of Glaciihabitans sp. Lineage (GTDB taxonomy): Bacteria > Actinomycetota > Actinomycetes > Actinomycetales > Microbacteriaceae > Galbitalea. The sequence continues at coordinate 9,734 of JADGOT010000200.1, forward strand.
TGCTCTCGGGCGTGACGATGCCACGCTCGCGCGCGTAGTCGGCCAAGAGGTCCCGCAGCATCCGACGGCCGCGGTGCAGACGGCTCATGACGGTTCCGACGGGTGTCTTCATGATGTCGGCGATCTCCTGGTAGGAGAAGCCTTCGACGTCGGCGAAGTACACGGCCATTCTGAAGTCTTCCGGGATGGCCTGAAGGGCATCCTTGACAGCACTGTCGGGAAGATGGTCGATCGCTTCGGCCTCGGCCGAACGACCAGAGGTAGCGGTGGCGGATTCGGCGTTGCCGAGCTGCCAGTCCTCAAGGTCGTCGATTGTGCCCTGGTACGGGTTGCGCTGGTTCTTGCGGTAGTTGTTGATAAAAGTGTTGGTCTGGATGCGATACAGCCAGGCCTTCAGGTTGGTGCCCTGCTGGAATTGTCCGAACGCCTGGTAAGCCTTCACGAACGTTTCCTGCACGAGGTCGGCCGCGTCTGCGGGGTTGCGAGTCAGGCGCATCGCCGCTGCGTAGAGCTGGTCCATGTACTGCAGTGCCTGTTCCTCGAACAGCGCCCGTGGATCAGCCGGTGGTACTTCGTCCGACTTCGTTGTGTCACTCATCAGGGACAATTCTAGGTCGTGCAGAACGGCCTGCTCTGAAAGTAGTGTGACTGCGGTCATCCGAGCATCCTTCCTGTAGTCCTTGAGTTACCCAGCAGAAGCGATAACCGCGAGCGCGGTCGCGCTATTCCGGGTCGGTTTCGAAACCGTTGTCGATACGCTTGGTTGCGATGGCGATTTCGAAGATTGCGCAACCGCAGTTCAACCCGTACGGGGATGACGCGCCGCTGCCCCAGACGGCCACCGGCCCGTGGAAGGCGCCGCTTGCCACCGGGCCGTTTGCCGCCACCATCGCACTGCCCGGATCGAAGAGCCTGACCAATCGTGAGTTGATTCTCGCCGCTGTGGCCAACGGGCCATCGCTGCTTCGCGCTCCGCTGTATTCGCGAGACTCCGCACTCATGATCCAGGGGCTGCGAGCGCTTGGCGTTCGGATTGACGAGGTTCCTGGCACCGCTCCATACGGTCCGGATTTGCTCGTCACGCCAGGTGACCTTGAGGGCGGCGTCTCGATCGACTGCGGTCTGGCTGGCACCGTCATGCGGTTCCTGCCCCCGCTCGCGGCGCTCGCTTTGGGACCGGTGGCCTTTGACGGTGACCCGCACGCCCGCACGCGGCCGATGCGGGCAATGCTGACCGCGCTTCGTGAGCTGGGAATAGACATCAGCGACGACGGACGCGGCAGCCTTCCGTTCAGCCTCTACGGAACCGGCGCGGTCGAGGGCGGCGAGCTGTCGATCGACGCCTCGGCCTCGAGCCAGTTCGTCTCCGGCCTGCTCCTGGTCGCACCGCGGTTCCGCAATGGCCTGACACTGCACCACACCGGTGCAACGTTGCCGAGCCTTCCGCACATCGAGATGACCATCGAGACGCTCGCCCTGAGGGGTGTCGTTGTCGAACCTCCCACGCCCGGAACGTGGGTCGTGCCTGCCTCGGAGATCGCGGCACGCGATGTCGACATTGAACCCGACCTCTCCAACGCCGGTCCCTTCCTTGCTGCCGCGCTTGTCGCGGGTGGCTCTGTCACTGTGACCGGATGGCCGCGCGCGACTACTCAGGTCGGTGAGCGGATGCGCGACATCCTGAGCCAGATGGGCGCCAAGGTGAACTACGCTCCCACAACCGATGAGATCGGCGACCTCACCGTGACTGGTACGGGCATCATCCGCGGAATCACTCTCGACGAGTCCAGCGAGCTGGCGCCCACCGTCGCGGCTATCGCGGCCCTGGCGACCTCCGAGACGGTATTGACCGGAATCGCGCACCTGCGTGGGCACGAAACCGATCGTCTCGCAGCGCTCGCCACAGAGATCAACGCTCTGGGTGGTGACGTCACCGAGACCGACGACGGATTGGTCATCCGGCCCGCGAAGCTGCACGGCGGCCTGTGGCACAGCTATGCCGACCACCGGATGGCGACGGCCGGCGCGATCATCGGACTGGTCGTACCCGGCATCGAGATCGACGACATCGAGACGACCGCGAAGACGCTCCCCCAGTTCGCCGCACTCTGGACCGGAGAGCCGATGCGTTCAGTCGGCGCGCCCGGCACGCTGGAGTTGCCCGGCGCATGAGCTGGCTGACCGAGGACGAACCGGAACAGTACGACGAGTACGACGAGTCCTCGGCTCGCGTACGGCCCAACCCCAAAGCCAATAAGCCTCGAACGAAGACTCGCCCCGGGCACGAGGACTCGGTGGTGGGTCGCGTATACGCGGTCGATCGCGGTCGCTTCAGCGTTCTTGTGGGCGAGGGCACGCCCGACGAGCACACGGTCGTCGCGACCAAGGCTCGAGAACTCGGGCGCTACTCGGTCGTGAGCAATGACTTCGTCAACGTTGTCGGGGACACCACCGGCGACGACGGCAGTCTCGCGCGAATCGTGAGCGTGCAAGAGCGCACGACACTGCTGCGTCGAAGCGCAGACGATACCGATTCCGTCGAGCGCATCATCGTCGCGAATGCCGACCAGATGTTGATTGTTGTGGCCGCCGCCAACCCGGAACCGCGACCCCGTCTCGTTGACCGGTACTTGGTCGCAGCATTCGACGCCGACATCACACCGATTCTGGTTATCACCAAGGTCGACCTTCAGGACCCCGCCGAGTTTCTCGCCAATTTCGCGGGACTCGAGCTGCGCGTCATCCGCAGCCGCTCGGATGAAGTCCCGTTCGACGAGCTCACCGAACTGCTTCAAGGCCACACCACAGTGGCGGTTGGGCACTCCGGGGTCGGCAAGTCGACGCTCGTCAACGCCCTGGTGCCGGATGCAAATCGCGCGGTTGGCGTTGTCAACACGGTTACGGGTCGAGGCAGACACACATCGTCATCGACCATCTCCTACCGCGTCGGCTCCGGCTGGATCGTGGATACTCCGGGTGTTCGGTCGTTCGGGCTCGGACACATCAACCCTGACAACATCCTGAAGTCGTTCGGCGACCTTGCCGCGATTGCGGAGGACTGCCCGCGAGGTTGCACTCATCTTCCGGATGCCCCCGATTGCGCCATCGTCGAGGCCGCCGATCGTGGCGACCTCGGCGAAATCGGTCGCCTACGCCTCGATTCCCTGCAGCGCCTGCTCACTACGCTCGTCACCCAGCGCGGTACTCCGCGCGCCGATTGATGGTGGCTACGCTTAAGGGGTGACCGAATACTCTCTGGCGGACGATCTGAGTCTTGCCCTCGCCATGGCCGCCGAAGCAGATCTTGTCTCGATCGCTCGCTACGAATCCGTCGATCTTGTCGTGACGACGAAGCCCGACCGGACGCCGGTGACGGATGCTGACCAGGCCGTCGAGCGACTACTCCGGGAGCGCATCGAGGCTGCGCGGCCGAATGACTCGATCCTCGGTGAGGAGTACGGCGGCGACCGCGAGCCTGGCCGCCAGTGGATCCTCGACCCCATCGACGGCACTGCGAACTTCCTGCGCGGGGTGCCGGTCTGGGGGACCC
>JADGOT010000201.1 GCA_017882805.1 Glaciihabitans sp.
CTGCCGCACCTGCCGTCCGTGCATACGCGCGCGTGACCTCGTCTTTCAGGGATTCCCAGATTCGACTCTGGAGTTCCAAGAATCGTTTCTCGTGGCGAATCTCCTGCACATCGCCGCGAGGGCGCGGGAGGTCAATGTCGAAGACTTCCTTGATCGAGCCGGGGCTGCTCGTCATGACCAGGACCTTGTCCGAAAGCGCGACAGCCTCGTCGAGATCGTGGGTGATGAAGAGCACAGAGGGGCGCAGCTCCTCCCAAAGCTGAAGCAGCTCGGTCTGCATGATGGCTTTCGTCTGCACGTCGAGGGCACCGAACGGTTCATCCATCAGCAGGATGCGGGGGTTGTTGATGAGTGCGGCCGCCATCGCGACGCGCTTGCGCATGCCACCCGACAACTGGTGCGGGTATCGGTCCTCGAAGCCGGCCAGGCCGACGCGGCGCAACCAGTCCGTCGCCAGCGCGGTGGCTTGGGCCTTCGGCGTTCCGAGCAGGATCGGACCGATCATGACATTGGCGAGAACGGTCTTCCATGGGAAGAGCGCGTCCGCCTGGAACATGTAGCTGACGCCATTCGTGATGCCATCGACAATCTGATTGCCGACGCTGGCTGACCCAGAGCTTGGCCGCTCCAAACCGGAGACCTGCGCAAGGGTGGTCGACTTGCCGCAGCCGGTGGGTCCTACTATCGCGCAGAACTGGCCGGGCTCGACCGTGAGTGTCACATCCTGGATCGCGGTGAAGATCTCGCCTTTAGGAGTGAGGTAACGCTTGGTCAACCCGACGATGTTGATTCGCGCCGCATCCTCGGCTGCAGGCTGGGCCGGCCGCGGGGGGCCACTGGTTTCGACCATTTTCAAGACCTCTCTGTCTTTCACTGCGTGGTGGTGACCCAGTATGGGTTGGCGCGCGCCGGCAAATCTCGCTTGTGCGCCATGCGCTTTTTATGCCCGTTGTTTGACGTTTTGCGCATTCTGCTCACGTGCGCTTCGAGGGGCCAAGTGGGACAATCAGCGTGATGCGACGACGGATCAGAAAACTCTCTAGCCAGATCTTTCTGGCGCAGCTAGCGCTGCTTACAGTTCTGACCCTCGCCGGATTCGCTCTGCTCGCGCAGAGCCTGCGCTCGCATCTCGACGACGATTACGAGGCGAGGGCGGCGGAAGTCGCACAAACCTTCGCGCAGATCCCCACCATCCGGCACTGCATGGACGTCGGCGGTTCGAACTGTGCAGCCCTTGAACAGAGCCTGTCGTTGTCGACCGCAGATCGGGTGGGCGCGGCCTACATCGTCCTCATCGATATGAATCGGGTACGGCACTCCCACCCCGACGCAAGCCTCATCGGGCAAAAGGTCAGTGAGCCGATCATCGCGCGCGATGGCAAGGTTCATTTGGGTATCAACGATGGGTCGACTGGTCCCAGCGCGAACGCGCGGGTGCCCCTTTATGGCACCAGCGGTGCGCTAGTCGGTGAGGTGTCCGTTGGCATCCGCGAAAGTTCTGTGTCGACCGAGCTTCTTGGCGAACTGCCTTCCTATGCGCTCTGGTTCGCCGTCGTCCTCGGGATTGGCGCGCTTGGATCGCTTGGGCTTGCCAATTTCCTGAAGCGCAAGACCTTCGGACTCGAGCTTGAGGAAATCGCCCACCTGCTCCAGGAGCGGGAAGCGACACTGCACGGCATCCGCGAGGGCGTCATCGCCATCGACCCCGCGGGCAGAATCAGCGTCGTCAACGATGAGGCTCAACGGCTGCTCCGCCTCCCGGGCAACGCCTCAGGGCACCGCCTCGAAGACGTACTCGCACCGGGTCCTCTTCGCGAGGTTCTTGCTGGCACGACGGTTGTCACCGACGAACTCGCCATTACTGACGACCACTTCCTCGTCATCAATCGGATGCCCGTACAACTCGCCGGTCGTCCACATGGTGCGGTGGTTACCCTGCGGGATCGAACCGACATTGAGGGCTTGTCGAGGGAACTCGACGGTGAGCGCAGCCTCACCGAATCGATGCGAGCACAGCAACACGAGTTCGCGAACCGTATGCACGCGATCGCGGGCATGCTCGAGCTCGGGCGCTCCACCGAGGCTCTCGAATACCTGAACGAGATCCGCGGCACGACCGCCGATTTCGACCAGAGTCTTCGAGAACACATCGGGGCGCCACAGATCGTGGGGTTGATGCTCGGCAAGGCAGCTGAGGCGAGCGAACGAGGGATCGAACTCGTGCTTTCATCCGACACCGTCCTCGGTGAGGCGCCGGACCGAGTCCAAGCCATCACCACCGTTCTGGGGAACCTGATTGACAACGCCTTCGACGCGCTCGCCGGCGCGGAGACGCCACGTCGGGTCGGCGTGAGTATTGTCGAAACCGCGAAGTCGGTCACGGTTACCGTTGACGACAACGGTCCCGGCGTGCCGCCCACCGCGGGAAGGAAGATCTTCGTCAGCGGCTTCACCACAAAACACGGCACGCTAGTGAGCCACAGCGGTCTAGGCCTGTCCCTGGTGCACCGCTCGGTCACCAAACTCGGGGGGACCATCACGGTGTCAGACGGTCCGGGCGCTACCTTTACCGTCGTGCTGCCGCGCACGCGCTATCTTCAGTCGGTCGATTCGCCATGATCGCAGATGATCTCTCGGTTCTGGTTGTCGATGACGATTACCGTGTCGCCGCCGTTCACGTGGGATTCGTGGACCGAGTCGCAGGATTTCGCGTCGTGGGCGTGGCGCACACAGCGGCCGAGGCGCTCGACTTAGCGCGAGAGTTGGCTCCCGATCTCGTACTAATGGATGTCTACTTGCCGGACGGTGACGGAATCGACGTTGTTCAGACGTTAGTCGGGGAGCCGTCCCCTCCCGCAATCATGGTCATCTCGGCGGCGAGCGACGTGGCGACCGTTCGACGTTCAGTGCAATTGGGTGCGGTGCACTATCTCGTCAAGCCGTTTAGTTTCGCTGCCCTCTCTGAGCGTCTGACTGCATTCCGAAATGCCCAGGAACACATCACCGAGTGGCCCGACGACGCAACTCAGGAAGACGTGAACAAGATCTTTGACCTTCTTCGGCCGACCCCAACCGCAAGCGTCCCCCCGGAATTAGTACGACTTGCGCCAACACTCAAGCTGGTTTACGACGCGCTCGCAGCGAGCGACACAGGTCTGTCGGCCTCGGAGATCGCAACCGTGGTTGGCGTGAGTCGGGGCACGGCTCAGCGCTACCTGTCACGGCTGGAACAGACGAATGCGATCAAGCTCGAACTGAGATACGGCCACGCCGGCCGCCCCGAGCACCGCTACAGCGTCAACGCGAGGTGAAGCGAGGCGCCGTTTCGGTTAGCGCGCCAAGTCGGGATAAAGTGCACCAGTGAGTGAGACGGGTCAACACGCACCAGCGAGCGTGGCAGGTAAGCACCGACAGTCATCCGCGGGGGCGCGCCGAACCCGCCTGATTGTGGGGATAGTAGGCGCGGTCGTGGTCATTGCGGCAATCGCCGTCGTTGCCGTGCTCGTTCTGCGCGGAGGCCCCGCAACTTCGCCATCCGCGTCGAAACAGACCACCACATCCACAGTGACGCCGACGCCCACTCCGACTCCAACGCCCACGCCCACGCCCACGTTTGAGAAGACGCAGTTCTCGACTACGGATCCCAGCAGCGACTGGGTGCTCGTCAACAAACAGAACCCGCTCAACCCCGTCAACTACAAGCCGCCGCTGGCCCCGCTCGGGCTGCCCGGGGTTGGGGGATCAATGCGCCCGGAGGCCGCATCGGCGCTCCAGCAGATGTTTGCCGACTACAAAACGCAGACCGGCAGCCAACTGACTGTTCAAAGCCCGTATCGCAGCTACAACACTCAGGTCAGCACATACAACGGTTGGGTGACGCGGCTTGGGCAGGCGCAGGCTGATCGACAGAGTGCTCGCCCCGGATACAGCGAGCACCAGACCGGCCTCGCGGTCGACATCGACACCGCCGTTAGTCAAGCTTTTGGAAACACCCCCGCAGGAATCTGGCTCGCGCAGAACTCGTGGAAGTACGGATTTGTCGTCCGTTACCAGCAGGGCCAGGAGTCGATTACGGGTTACGAGTACGAGCCGTGGCACTTCCGCTATGTCGGGGTTCCACTCGCCACTGAACTGCAGAAGGCGGGCTTCCCCTCGTTGGAGACGTACTTCGGATACCCGGCCGCGCCTAACTACTAGGGAGCTAATGGCGAACGCTATTCCATGGCCCGATGCATGGATGTAGTCCTCGACTGAGCCAGCCTCCTGGGGCGCATTACGCACGTTTGCCATGGGTCCGTTTGATCACTGCACCGGCTGGGGCGACAATGATGCATGGCGATGACGACCGTCCCCACGACGGTGCCCTCCATAACGCCGGCCCGTATTGTCGGGCTGGATGGAGTCCGTGGGCTGGCCGCGCTCTACGTGGTGCTGTACCACATCTTTCTCCGTGCCTGGCCGGGTGTCGCGGCCGCCGATGCCCCCTTCTGGGCGGTCTGGCTGGATAGCGGGCGGGCTGCGGTGATCGTCTTCATCGCAGTGTCCGGCTTCTCGCTCGCCATCGGGCCAGCGCGGTCCGGATGGCGTTTCGCGTCGATCCGGGAGTACGCACGCCGACGAGCGTGGCGGATCCTTCCGCCGTACTGGGCGGCGCTCGCATTCAGCCTGGTCATGGTCTGGTTCGTGCTCGCTCAGCCCGGATGGGCGGTCCCTACAGCCAAGTCCGTCGTCGTGTACGGCCTTCTGGTGCAAGACGCAGTTTCAACGGGCAGTCCCAACCGCGCGTTTTGGTCGATCGCGATCGAAGCGCAGCTGTACGTCCTGCTGCCGTTGCTTCTGTTGATCGTGCGTCGATTCAGCGCCGTGGCGATGGTAGCGATGGTGGCTGCAATCGTGGTCACGATGGGATTGCTCGGGCCGCACGTGGCGTGGATGAACGACGCGTTGGTGAAGTTCACCCCAGACCTCGCGGTGCTCTTCGCGGTCGGCGTTCTGGCGGCGGGAATCGTCACGGCGAGCGAGCGTGTCCGCTCGCGGCCGTGGGCCTGGTACGCACTGGCGGCGGCCGTCCCCCTGATCGTGGTGATTTCGATCAAAGGCATGGCCTGGTCGAACGCCAACTTGCTCTGGGTGGATCTCGCATCGGCTCCCGCGATCGGCCTCCTCCTCGTCGCCATCGCCACCTCGCAGCCCCGTTTCGTCATCCGCTTCCTCGACACCCGACCACTTCGCACCCTCGGATCCTTCTCGTACAGCCTCTATCTGACCCACCTCCCGATCGTGATCGCCGTAGCGTACGGCCTCGTACTACCCCGAGTCCCCTCCGGCGCCCCAACGTTCTTCGTGCTCGTTGCGATTCTCGTTCCTACGACTGTCTTGTTCGCACGCCTGTTTGCGGAAGTCTTCGAACTCCCGTTTCAGCGGCATCGAGGGTGGAAGGCCCTCCTTCGAGCCATCGCGCGGCGGCCACAGCAGCCCACGAATTCCACGGATTCTTCCTCGGCCGGGGGTCCGAACGAGTCCGCCGTCACAGCCGTCTCGCGCAAAGTGTGAACCTTTTCCATCGCTCACTCGTTCTCCTTAACGAGAGGCCTCTACCGACGGAGGCTTCCGAATCGGAAGCAGGTATGCATATGGCTGAAAGCGGGCAAGGCCTCACGCGGGTCATGCGAATCATCAGTGCGATCATTCTTTTGGCGATCGGCGGCATCCATCTGTTCCTGGTCTTCGACGGCGTCGGAGGCACGCTCGGCCTGCTCTTCATACTCAACGCGGTCGCCGCTGTCGCGCTTGCGATCGGGATTCTCGCGCTGCACGGCAGGCTCCGGAAGATCGCTACCGTGCTTGGCCTGCTGTTCATCATCGCGAGTCTTCTCTCACTCGTACTCGCGCTCACCGTCGGACTATTCGGCATCACCGAGGTGTGGACCTTTACGCTCGTACCCGAGACGGTCGTCGTCGACGCGGTCGGCATCGTGGTACTCGCGATTACCTCTGCTGTGGTGCTCCGGAGATCACGCGCGGCCTGATCCTGGGTCCGTCGGCTCCGAATCTCTGCGCCGAACCGCCAACCAGATCACGTCACGGCCAAAGGACTCGACGAGTAGGCCTAGGGCAATCGCGACGAGCACAATCCCAAGCCACGGGAGCACCCCCGTGACGGCGAACGTCAACGCAATACCCTGCGCGGCGGTGACCACCTTGCGCCAATAGCGAAAAGGCAGTTGCCGTCGAAGCCACGGAAGGAAATATCCGGCGAAGACGAACGCGTACCGCATCAGGCCGATCGCAAGCACCCAGATACCAAAGTCTCTCGAAACGTACGCGCTCAGCGCGAGCAGCAGGAATGCGTCGACCTCCATATCGAACCGGCCGCCGAACTCACTCACGGAGTGCGTGCGCCGGGCGACCCATCCATCCACGGCGTCCAGCAGCAGGGTTGGCACGACGAGAGCCACCACGAAAGCAGCCGGGACGGGCTCGACAAAGGATGCACCCACAATCCCTGTGACCACGGCCACCAGCGTCGATCGAGCCGCGGTGACGACATTGGCAGCGCCGAACCGCGCCGTGCCAGCTCGGCGCAGGCCCCGGAGAATCAGGATGCTCGAAATCACCAGGTAGCCGATCGCGGCAACCCATCCCACTGCGGGGAGCCATGAGTGACGCGAATACACGGCCACACCGGCGAGCAGGGTCACGGCTATCGCGCCAGCGATAGCAAAAGAGATCGGTGCGAATTGAACCCTGGTCGTCCCCATCTCGTTTGTATGTTAACCCCTCCATTACCCGGCCCACCGTTCCGCAAGCGTCAATGAAAGCGAGGAAGTGTGCTCGAGGCCACTGCGTTCTGGATCGAGACGCCTGGCGTTGGCGTGCTTCGCGACGAACCGCTCGGGCAACCCGGTGACGACGAAGTCCTCGTGAGAACCCTCTACACCGGCGTTAGTCGGGGCACCGAAGTCTCTGTCTTCGGCGGACACGTACCGGAGAGCGAGCGCGACCGGATGCGGGCTCCCTTCCAGCAGGGCGATTTTCCGGGGCCGGTCAAATACGGGTACCTGAATGTCGGCGTGGTGGAGCAGGGGCCGAAAGCCCTGAGGGGACAGATCGTGTTCACGCTCTTCCCCCACCAATCCGCATTTGTCGTACCCGCCGATGCCGTCGTACCGGTTCCCGATGGAATCCCGGCGCGCCGTGCCGTGCTTGCGGGCGCAGTCGAAACGGCAATCAATGTGCTCTGGGACGCCGCTCCCGTCATCGGCGATCGCGTCTGCGTTATTGGTGCGGGCATGATCGGTTGCTGCGTCGCGCGCCTGCTGCACGGCATCCCCGGTGTCGAGGTGACGCTGGTCGATATCAACCCGGCACGAAGGGCGATCGCCGACCAGCTCGGTGTCGGCTTTGCCGACAGTTCACAGGCACCGCGGGACCGAGACATTGTGATCAATACGAGCGGTTCGGAGGCGGGGTTGCAGCTCGCACTCGAAACCGTCGTCACCGAGGGCGAAGTGATCGAGGCGAGCTGGTACGGAGATCGGCCGGTCTCGCTGATACTTGGCGCCGACTTCCACTCGCGGCGGCTGACCATCCGGTCGAGCCAGGTCGGGGCAGTGGCAGCCAGACGGCGCGGAAACCGCACCACTCGTGAACGCCTCGCGCTGGCTCTCGAGCTTCTCCGCGACCCCGCGTTCGATGCGCTACTCACCGGCGACTCGTCGTGGCGGGAGCTGCCGGCTGTGATGGCGAGCCTCGCCGACGGTTCACGCGATGACCTCTGCCACACGATCAACTGGAGAGAATCACCATGACTTTCACGGTAACCGTCCGCGACCACATGATGATCGCACACAGCTTCACCGGCGACCTCTTCGGTCCCGCGCAGCGACTCCACGGCGCGACGTTCATCGTCGACGCCACCTTCGAGGCGGCGGAGCTCGACCAGAACGGCGTGGTCGTTGACATTGGTCGCGCGACCATCGCCCTCGCAGAGATCACGGCTTCGCTCACCTATCGCAACCTCGATGAGGTTGCCGAATTCACCGGCACGAACACAACAACCGAGGTGCTCTGCAAAACGATCGCGGATCGCCTCGCGGAACAAGTGATGGATGGGCTATTCGGCAGCGACCATCGGGTGCAATCGATCACTGTCACGCTCCACGAATCCCACATTGCGTGGGCAAGCTACTCGAGGTCCATATGAGTGAGTACGTAGGAACTCAAATGTTCTTTGTGGTCCCCGACGGGGTCGACGACCCCGACCGCGTGAGCGGCGGCAACCTCTACGACCAGCACGTTCGCGATGGTCTGCGAGAGCGCGGGTGGGATGTGCGGATGCTCCAGATCCAGGAAGCCGGCGGACGTCCGGTCGCACGGGTTCTTTCCGAACTGCCGGATGGCGCTGTCACATTGATCGATGGGCTGATTGCCGTGCGGGAATCGGACGCGCTGGTTGCACATTCCAATCGGCTTCGGATTGTCGTGTTGGCCCACATGGTCGCGAGCGTGACCCAAGGGGCGAACCCCGGCAAGCCAGGGGGGTCCCTAGTCGATCGTGAACGAGAGGCGTTGCGGGCGGCGAAACGCGTCATCGCCACCAGCGGTTGGACCCGTGCCGAGCTCATCTCGCGTGACATCGCGGACCCTGACAGCGTTGTGGTGGCGACACCGGGAACGGAACCGGCCGCGAAATCGATCGCTTCGCGAAGGGGTGGTCGGTTGCTGTGCGTCGGCGTCGTTGCCCCGCACAAAGGCCAGGACCTTCTCGTTCGCGCGCTGGGGCAGCTCACCGAGATTGACGGATGGACCTGCACCTTTGCCGGATCCCTCAGTGCAGCGCCGGGGTTCGTCGACCAACTCGCGCGAACCATTCTGTTGAGCGGCCTCGCCACCAGGACGGAGTTCACGGGCGTTCTCGACGGCGGACGGTTGGATGATGCATACGGCCGGGCGGACCTCATCGTCGTGCCGTCCCGGAACGAGAGCTTCGGCATGGTGGTCGCGGAAGCGCTGGCACGCGGCATTCCGGTTCTGGCCACTCGCGTAGGTGGGATCCCGGAAGCGATCTCGGGCTCGCCCGCGAGTATCCTCGTTCCGCCGGAGGACCCGTGGGCGCTCGAAGTCGTCCTTCGCCAGTGGTTGGGGAGCGCGGAACGCCGGACCGAGCTGAAGGCCGCCGCCGTAGAAGCTCGCGGGATGGTTCGGCCATGGGCCGCCACAGTCGCCGTTATCGCGACGCTTCTCACCGAAGTCGCGCTCACCGAGATCGCGCGGAGCGCTGCGGCGGTTTCCGCATGACGCAAATCCTCGAGGTAAGTAGCGAATGGCTGGCTCTGCGCGAACCAGCGGACGCGGACGCCCGTGCGCGCGAACTCGCACTCAGCGCAGCGGCGATACTGCCCCCTGGCCCGATTGTCATCCATGATCTTGGCAGCGGGACCGGCTCGATGATGCGCTGGCTGGCGCCTCTTCTGCCCGGACCCCAGACGTGGGTTCTGCATGACTGGAACGCCGACCTGACCGAACAGGCGATCGAGGGTGAGCCTCCACGGGATCGCGACAATGGCGCTGTGTCCGCGCGGGCGAGCACCGGGAATCTCTCCGATCTGCTGCCAGCAGACTTGGCCGGAGCCTCCCTCGTGACCGCGTCCGCCCTCCTCGATGTACTGACCTCCCGCGAGATCCACGCGATCGTGGACGCCTGTGTGCGCTCGTCGTGCCCAGCGCTATTCGCCCTCAGTGTGACCGGCGACGTGCGCTCGATGCCCCGGGATGAGCTCGACACCGAATTTGAGCGTGCGTTCAATGCTCATCAACTGCGCGATGCCGATGGTCGCGTGCAACTCGGTCGGTATGGCGCCCCGCTTGCACGGGGACTGTTCACGGAGGCCGGCTGGCAGGTAAGCCAGAGCACCACTATCTGGCGCCTTGATCACCGCCAGCCGGTGCTACTGCAGGCATGGTTCGATGGATGGATCGACGCCGCGCTCGAGCAGGAGCCCGCACTGAGCGCCAAAGCCACCCGCTACCGGCAGCTTCGCACGTCCCAAATCGAGCGCGGCGAACTCGCGGTGGAAGTGCACCACGTGGACCTACTGGCATGGCCGCGCACATGACAGCCATTATTGGGACTCAGCTCCGCCAAGCGATGCGATCTGCACGGGTCCGCCTCGCGGCACGCCTGGCCGTCAGCCTCGGCGTGCTCATCGCAGTGATCGCCCATGTGGGAGCTGCACCGTTCCTTCATGGACTTCTCAGCCTGAACGCACAAGCGATCGGTGCGGCTCTCCTTCTCGGAGCGATCGCAACCGTCGCGGCAGCATGGCGATGGCGACTCATCGCGATTCGGCTCGGAGTTGAAGTCCGGTTGTCGACTGCGGTGGGGATGTACTACCGATCCCAATTCCTGAACACGGTGCTTCCCGGCGGAATAGTCGGCGATGTTCACCGCGCGATCTCCGCGGGTTCCGGCA